>CAZFZK010000015.1:2223-16852 GCA_964523605.1 uncultured Candidatus Planktophila sp.
TAATTGTGGTCGCCACAGTTTCTTGTATCTACGGTTTGGGAACGCCACAGGAATATGTCGATCGAATGATTCAACTCAAGGTTGGCGATGAAATTGATCGCAATACCTTGCTCCGTCGATTCGTAGACATTCAATACAAGCGAAACGATATGGCCTTTGAGCGAGGCACTTTCCGCGTACGTGGTGACACCATTGAAATTATTCCGATGTATGAAGAGCTAGCTTTGCGCATCGAGATGTTTGGCGATGAGATTGAGCGGATCACAACACTGCACCCGTTAACTGGCGAGATTATTCGCGATGAGACTGAGATGTATGTATTTCCAGCAACTCACTACGCAGCTGGTCCAGAAACAATTAAGCGGGCGATTGCTGATATTGAGGCAGAACTTGCGGTGCAGTTAGAGATTTTTGAGCGACAAGGAAAATTGCTTGAAGCCCAGCGGCTACGTATGCGCACTACTTTTGATCTTGAAATGATGGCCCAATTAGGTTTCTGCTCTGGTATCGAGAACTATTCAAAACACCTTGATGGTCGCGCCTCTGGCTCTGCGCCACACTGCTTACTCGATTACTTCCCAGAGGATTTCTTACTGGTAATTGATGAAAGCCATGTAACTGTGCCGCAAATCGGTGCGATGTATGAAGGCGATGCCTCTCGTAAGCGAACCTTGGTCGAACACGGTTTCCGTCTACCCAGCGCACTAGATAACCGTCCACTTAGATGGAATGAATTCTTAGAGAGAGTTGGGCAGAAGGTTTTTCTTTCCGCAACACCTGGCCCGTACGAATTAGGCAAAGTCGAACATGATGTAGTTGAGCAAGTGATTCGTCCGACTGGATTAGTAGATCCGCAGATCATTATCAAGCCAATTAAGGGTCAGATCGATGACTTGCTTCTCGAAATTAACAAGCGAGCTGAACTAAATGAACGCGTTCTGGTAACTACTTTGACCAAGAAGATGTCCGAAGATTTAACTGATTACTTGCAAGGTAAGGGAGTTCGAGTTCGTTACTTGCATAGCGAAGTTGATACCTTGCGACGTGTTGAATTGCTACGCGAACTGCGAAATGGTGAATACGATGTTTTGATTGGCATTAACTTGCTGCGCGAAGGTTTAGATCTGCCTGAAGTATCACTAGTGGCGATTCTAGATGCCGATAAAGAAGGCTTCTTACGTTCGGCAACTTCGCTGATTCAGACCATCGGTCGTGCTGCTCGAAATGTTTCAGGTGAAGTTCATATGTATGCCGACAACATCACTAAATCAATGGCTAAAGCAATCGATGAAACTAATCGTCGTAGAGCCAAGCAAGTTGCCTATAACCTCGAACGAGGTGTTGATCCGCAACCACTACGCAAGAAGATCTCTGATATCACTGATCTGATTACCAAAGAGGGTGAAGATAGCGATCAACTATTAGCAACGGGCAAGAAATCTAAATCTGGTGTTCCGGCCATTGGATTCCATACGAAGTCGATTCTTTCAATGCCGCGACAAGAGTTAATGGGCTTGATAGAGTCGCTCACCGATCAGATGCGCAGTGCCGCTGCAGATCTACAATTTGAACTAGCTGCGCGTTTGCGCGACGAACTCAAAGAGTTAAAACGTGAGCTACGAAATATGGAAGAAGCAGGTCATTAATCAATGAGCATTGATAAGTTGGTAGTTCGCGGTGCTCGCGAACATAACCTAAAAGATGTCTCGATTGAGCTTCCCCGTAATTCGCTCGTTGTTTTCACTGGTCTATCTGGTTCCGGAAAGTCATCCCTTGCTTTCGACACCATTTTTGCCGAAGGTCAACGTCGTTATGTTGAGTCCCTTTCGGCTTATGCCCGACAGTTCTTAGGGCAGATGGATAAACCAGATGTTGATTTCATCGAAGGTTTATCACCGGCAGTTTCAATTGATCAGAAGTCGACCAACCGTAATCCGCGTTCAACCGTTGGAACTATTACCGAGGTTTATGACTACTTACGTTTGCTCTTTGCGCGCGCAGGCCGTCCGCACTGCCCAAAGTGTGGCCAAGAAGTAACCAGACAATCACCACAAGCTATCGTCGATCAGATTTTAACTATGCCGGCGACAACCAAGTTCCAGGTGCTTGCACCAGTTGTACGCGCTCGCAAAGGTGAGTTCTTAGATTTATTCCAGGATTTAATGAGTCAAGGATATTCTCGTGCTCGAATCGATGGCGAAGTAGTTGCACTCTCTGATGCGCCAAAGTTGAAAAAGCAAGAGAAGCACACGATAGAAGTTGTCATAGATCGGCTGACCGCTAAAGCTGAATCAAAGTCACGTTTAACAGATTCGATTGAAACTGCTTTACGTTTAGCCCAGGGCATTGTAATTCTCGATTTCGTCGATGCTAAGGGCGGCGATAAAGAACGTATTTTTAGTGAGCACTTGGCTTGTCATGATTGCAGTCTTTCCTTCGAAGAACTTGAACCAAGATCTTTCTCATTTAACTCACCTTTTGGCGCCTGCCCAGATTGCTCAGGCATAGGCACCAAACTCGAAGTAGATATTGATTTAGTGATCCCAGATGATTCGATCAGTATCTCTGAAGGCGCAATTGCTCCATGGTCATCTGGTCACACTTCAGAATATTTCACGCATCTGCTTGAAGGTCTGGCAGAGGAGATTAATTTTAAGTTTGATGTGCCCTGGAAGAAGATTTCGGAAAAAGCTCGTAATGCGATTCTAAATAGTCACGAGTATAAAGTGCATGTTAAATACAAGAACCGTTATGGGCGCACACGTAACTACTCAACTGGCTTTGAAGGCGTGATACCGTTCTTACAGCGCAAGCACTCTGAAACTGACAGTGAATTTAGCCGTGAGCGTTATGAGTCATACATGCGCGAAGTCCCTTGCGGCACTTGCGATGGCGCTCGGTTAAAGCCCGAAGTTCTAGCGGTAACAATTGGCGGTAAGAATATCGCTGAGATCTGCGAATTGGCGATCAATGATTGTGCCGCATTCCTAAAGCAGATTGATTTAAATAAGCGCGAAGCTCAAATTGCCGAACGGGTAATGAAAGAAGTCAATGCCCGCTTAGGTTTCTTACTTGATGTCGGTTTGGATTACTTATCCCTTGCCCGACCAGCAGCAACTCTCTCGGGCGGCGAAGCGCAACGCATTCGGCTGGCAACTCAAATTGGTTCGGGCTTAGTTGGCGTGCTCTATGTTTTAGATGAACCATCAATTGGTTTACATCAACGCGATAATGTGCGTTTGATTGAAACTCTAACTCGCTTGCGCGATCTAGGAAACACCTTGATCGTTGTTGAGCACGATGAAGAAACTATTCGTGCAGCTGACTGGGTAGTAGATATTGGGCCAGGCGCTGGTGAGCACGGGGGACATGTTGTTGTTTCCGGAAGCTATCAAGAGTTAATTGATTCACCAGAATCAATTACTGGTGCCTACCTTTCAGGCCGCAAAGCTATTGAAATTCCTAGCGTTCGTAGACCTATTGATTCCAAGCGAAAGCTAACTATTAAGGGCGCTAAAGAAAATAACCTTAAAGATATTGAAGTCAGTGTGCCGTTGGGCGTTTTTGTTTCTGTTACTGGCGTTAGCGGTTCAGGTAAATCAACCCTCATTAATGACATTCTTTATTCAACTTTGGCTAACAAGTTAAACGGTGCCCGCATTGTTCCTGGTCGACACCGCACAATTACTGGAATAGATCTGTTAGATAAGGTTGTACACGTAGATCAATCACCAATTGGCCGTACACCGCGTTCTAATCCAGCTACCTATACCGGCGTTTTCGACAAAGTTCGAGCCCTATTCGCTGAAACAACCGAAGCTAAAGTGCGTGGATATCAGCAAGGCCGCTTTAGCTTTAACGTTAAAGGTGGTCGCTGCGAGAACTGTTCTGGCGATGGCACCATCACGATCGAAATGAACTTTCTGCCCGATGTTTATGTGCCGTGCGAAATTTGTCATGGTGCGCGCTATAACCGCGAAACGCTTGAGGTTCATTACAAAGGTAAATCAATCTCCCAGGTATTAGATATGCCGATCGAAGAAGCTCACGCTTTCTTTGAGTCCGTACCAACTATTGCGCGATATCTAAAAACCTTGTGCGATGTTGGATTGGGCTATGTTCGCTTGGGTCAATCTGCGCCAACACTTTCAGGCGGTGAGGCTCAGCGCGTTAAGTTAGCTACTGAGCTACAGCGCCGTTCAACTGGTCGCACGATTTATGTGCTTGATGAGCCAACCACGGGTCTGCACTTTGAAGATGTTAATAAGTTATTAGGAGTGCTTAATCGCTTGGTTGATACTGGAAATACTGTGGTTGTCATTGAGCATAATCTCGACGTAATTAAATCTTCGGATTGGGTTATTGATATGGGTCCAGAAGGTGGTTTCCGCGGCGGAACCTTAGTTGCCGAAGGATCGCCTGAAGAAGTGGCTAAGAATAAAGCTAGCTACACCGGTGCTTTCCTAGCTGAGGTATTGGCGAGTAATCGAAAAGCTAAGCAGAAGAAGTAGTTCTAATGGCAGATCCGCAAAGCTATCGGCCAAGTAATATTCCAGAACATCCTGGTGTCTATCGCTTCTTTAACAAGTCCGACAAAGTTATCTATGTCGGTAAAGCCAAAAACCTAAAGAATCGGCTGAGTAATTACTTCCAAGCGAATCTAGCTACTAAAACTAATCGCATGGTGCATGAGGCTGTGCGTGTTGATTGGACGATAGTTAGTACTGAACTTGAAGCGCTCGCTCTGGAATTTAGCTGGATCAAGCAATATCAGCCGAAGTACAACGTTCAGTTCAAAGACGATAAGTCATACCCTTATCTAGCTATTTCGCTGAATGATGAATATCCAATGATCTTTATTACGCGAAAAGATAAGCGGCCTGGTCTGAAATATTTTGGTCCCTATACAAATGCTTGGGCGCTGCGCAATACCTTTGAAGTTTTGCTAAAAGTTTTTCCAGTTAGATCTTGTTCGTCATCTAATTTCAACCGCGCACAGCGAAGTAAACGGCAGTGTTTATTGGGCGATATTGGCAAATGCGCCGCCCCTTGCGTGGGTTGGATTTCTAAAGAGGATCACCAAAGTTTGGCTTTAAAGTTAAATGATTTTATGGAATCTGGCATGGAGAACCTGCTTCCGACATTGCACGAAGAGATGCAATCTGCCTCGGCTAATGAAGAATTTGAAAGAGCAGCTCGACTTCGAGATCAAATCGAATCATTTGAAAAAGCTCAGCGATCTACTCAAGGTAATTTCTCAGATGACTTAGATGGCGATTTCATCGCGCTCTATCAAGATGGTTTTCATTCGGCTGGCTCAATTTTCTCTATGCAGCGGGGTTCGATTAAAGGGTCTCGCTCATGGATCGTTGATCAGGAGATGGCACTTGAAGGCGAAGATGTATTTGCTTCACTTCTCTTTTCAATCTACGGGAACGGATCAATCTCAATTCCGCGCAATATTTATCTAAACACCCAACCCGAAAATCTTGCTCAACTAGAGCAATGGCTGGGCGGTGTTAGCGGGTCCAAGGTAGAGATAAAGGTTCCACAGCGTGGCGATAAGGTCGAATTACTAGAAACCGTTAAGCGAAATGCGCAGTACTCACTCATTCAATATGTAAGCAAGCGAGCAACCGATGCAGCGGTTTCTGGAAAAGCACTTACGCAAATCGAAGAGATGTTGGGCCTGACTCGCACCCCACTTCGAATTGAATGTTTTGATATCTCAAATATTTCAGGTACTTCGGT
Source organism: uncultured Candidatus Planktophila sp. (assembly GCA_964523605.1). GTDB lineage: Bacteria > Actinomycetota > Actinomycetes > Nanopelagicales > Nanopelagicaceae > Planktophila. Next base: position 7,975 of record CAZFZK010000015.1, read on the forward strand.
GGTGGCATCTATGGTGGTATTTGAAGATGGCATGCCCAAAAAATCCGAGTATCGAAGATTCATTATTGATACAACTGAAGGCTGGGATGACACTCGAGCGATGCACCAAGTAATCACTCGTCGACTTAAGCGAATGCTTGATGATCGAAATGTAGATCTGGCTGAAGTTTCCGAAACTGGCGGACGCATAAGTAAGTTTGCTTACCCACCTGCTCTCATCGTGGTCGATGGTGGCAAGCCACAAGTAAGTGCGGCACAACGAGCACTCGGCGAGTTAGGAATAACTGATATCGCGCTTTGTGGCTTGGCAAAGCGACTTGAGGAAGTTTGGCTCCCTAATAACGCTGATCCGTTAATTTTCCCACGCAACAGCGAAGGACTTTATTTACTGCAACGAATCCGCGATGAAGCGCATAGATTTGCCATCACATTTCACCGCTCTAGGCGTTCAAAAGTCATGTTGGAATCTTTACTTGACGAAATTCCAGGGCTCGGAAGTACGCGGCGGGCTGCGCTGCTTGACCGCTTCGGCTCAGTTTCGGCAATTCGTAAAGCGCCAGTTAGCGAGCTTGCTACAACCCCTGGAATCGGTGAAAAATTAGCTGAAAGCATTGCCCAATCGCTGGCTCAGATAGGCAAAAGCGAGTCAGTTAATATGACAACGGGAGAAATTACTGGTGCTTGACAGGCACGGCAGGATAGAAGCATGAAGCGCAATGAACTATTGATCTTGACCGGCATGTCAGGTGCCGGGCGCTCAACGGTTGCCCACTCTCTCGAAGATTTGGGCTGGTATGTTGTTGATAATTTGCCGCCATCACTTTTGCCAGCCTTAGCCAAGCAATCAAGTGAGGGCGAATTGCCAGCCCTTGCCGTTGTGGTCGATGTTCGCGGCGGAAAATTCTTCGATGATTTAAATGCCGCATTGGCAAATTTAAAGAAGGACGGAATCCAGTTCCGTTTACTTTTCCTAGATGCCTCAGATCAATCGCTCGTTGCCCGATTTGAAAGTACTCGTCGCCCACATCCGTTGCAGGGTGGAGATCGCATCTCCGATGGCATAGATCGCGAACGTGCCAAGTTGCATGAACTTCGCGAAAGTGCCGATGTGGTTATCGATACTTCAAATTTGAATGTTCATCAACTCGCAAAGCGCACAAGTGAAATTTTCGCAGAGGGAATGATCTCTGGCGTCCGCCTTAACATATTGAGTTTTGGTTACAAGTATGGAATTCCAGTTGATGCAGATCTAGTTCTCGATTGCCGTTTTATTCCTAATCCACATTGGGTGCCAGAGCTACGACCGTTGACCGGATTAGATCAAGTAGTTAGTGATCAGGTTTTTTCCAATGAAGGCGTCACTGAATTTGTAAGTGACTATGTAAGACTAATTAAGGATATGTTGCCAGGCTATATTCGCGAGGGTAAGAAGTATTTGACTATTGCAATCGGTTGCACTGGCGGCAAACACCGAAGTGTTGCCATCTCTGCTGAAATTGCTAAACAATTAAGCTCAACAAGTTCAGAGCTGGCGATCTCAGCACACGCAGTACATCGGGATCTCGGCCGCGAATGAGTTCAGCTCGCGTTGTTGCGCTAGGTGGGGGACATGGCCTAGCGGCAACCCTTACCTCGTTGCGAGCGATCACTGATCAAATCACCGCGATAGTTACTGTTGCCGACAATGGCGGATCAAGTGGTCGATTGCGCCAAGAGTTTCCGATCTTTCCGCCAGGAGATTTGCGAATGGCGCTTGCCGCGCTTTGTGCAGATGATGAATGGGGTCGCAGTTGGGCCGACATCATGCAGTACCGCTTTACGAGCGAAGGACCATTAGATGGGCATGCAGTTGGAAACCTTTTACTAGCAGCGCTATGGGATCGTGATGAAGACCCAGTAGCTGGATTAGATCGAGTAGGTGCGCTACTAAAAGTAGTTGGTCGAGTATTGCCAATGGCTGCCGTGCCGCTAGATATCGAAGCCACATTTACTTCTTCTATCGGCCGAATTAAAGTGCGCGGTCAAGCAGAAGTTGCCACCGCTAAAGGAAAATTAGAATCTTTGCGATTGCTGCCAGAAAATCCAGCCGCTCGTAGCGAAGCACTCGCTGCAATTAGTAATGGGGCCAGGTTCTTGGATTTCAAGTGTGCTTCCACATTTGATGGTGCCGGCACAACGTGAAGCAATTGAGAATTCCAAAGCAAAGAAAGTGGTACTGCTTAATCTTGATGCCAATATTCATACATCCGGCGATGAGTACGCTGGTTATTCGGCCGAAGATCATCTCCACCTGTTTCATAAATATGCCCCTGAATTAAAAGTCGACTGTGTTGTTGCTGACTCAGATGTTGTAACTGATCGTTTAGCATTGGAAAATATGGTGCAGTCACTCGGTGGCTCGCTGATTTCGGCCGATTTATCGATGGGACCAGGCAGTTCTTCCCACGATGTCCGAAAATTAACCCCAGTTTTGGCACACATCATCGAGCAAAGACTGGTTGGATAACGCCATGGCAATGACCGCATCGGTGAAAGATGAACTCACCAGACTCTCAATTACCAAACCTTGCTGCCGTAAAGCTGAGGTTTCATCTCTACTTCGTTTCGCAGGTGGCCTGCATATCGCCGCCGGGAAAATTGTGGTTGAAGTTGAATTAGACACCGCCCAAAGTGCACGACGTTTGCGCAAAGATATTGCTGATATTTATGGGCATGAATCAGATCTTGCCGTTCTTTCTTCCAGCGGAATTCGCAAAGGATCTCGCTATGTAGTTCGTGTTAATTCCGACGGCGACGCACTTGCTCGTCAAACAGGTTTAGTTGATGCTAACGGGCGACCTGTTCGTGGTCTGCCACCTCAAGTTGTTTCAGCTGCAATTTGTGATGCCGAAGCAGCATGGCGAGGTGCTTTCATAGCTCACGGTTCACTAACTGAACCTGGTCGTTCATCTTCGTTAGAAATTACTTGCCCAGGACCTGAAGCAGCACTTGCTCTAGTCGGAGCTGCACGTCGATTAGGAATTGTGGCCAAAGCTCGCGAAGTGCGTGGTGTTGATCGCGTAGTAATTCGCGATGGTGATGCAATTGGAGTGTTGCTTACTCGCTTAGGTGCACACGAGTCAGTACTTGCTTGGGAAGAACGTCGTATGCGTCGCGAAGTTCGCGCTACTGCAAATCGTTTAGCTAATTTTGATGATGCAAACTTGCGTCGTTCTGCACGCGCTGCTGTCGCGGCCTCTGCTCGAGTTGCTCGAGCTATGGAGATATTAGGTCCAGAAATTCCAGATCATTTAAAGGAAGCTGGCGAACTACGTATTCAGCATGGCCAAGCGAGCCTCGAAGAATTAGGTTCTCTTGCTGTCCCGCCAATGACTAAAGATGCGATTGCCGGGCGCATTCGTCGCTTGCTAGCGATGGCTGATAAGCGTGCTTCAGATCTGGGAATTCCAGATACCGAGGCCGGGCTTTCGCCAGACCTGCTTAATTAACCCTGGTCTGCTTATTTAACGCAGTATTCATTTATCTGAGCGTGCCTGCGAGGGCTATCACAGCCTATGTAACTAATTAGTAGTAAACCTTTTTGGTAGGGTTAGGGCGTACCCCAGCGCTGTGGTGAGTAGATAAATTTCTTCAGATCTGAAGAATTCACGCACTAGAAGCGAGGTTTACCGTGATTAATGTTGGAATCAATGGCTTTGGCCGAATCGGGCGTAACTTTTTCCGCGCCGCACTAACTAATCCAAATATCAATATCGTCGGAATCAATGATCTAACCGACAATGCAACTTTGGCTCACCTTTTAAAGTATGACTCAATCTTGGGTCGCTTGGGTCTTGAAGTTTCACACACTGAAGACACCATCACTGTTGGTGGCAAGACCATCAAAGTTTTCGCAGAGCGCGATCCAGCGAATCTGCCATGGGCCGCTGTTGGCGCAACTGTGGTTGTTGAATCAACTGGAATTTTTACCAAGGCAGCCGATGCCGGTAAGCACATCACAGCGGGAGCTAAGAAAGTAATTATTTCGGCACCTGCTACAGATGAAGACATCACTATCGTGATGGGCGTTAACCACGAAAATTATGACGCTGCCAAGCACAACATTATTTCTAACGCATCTTGCACAACGAACTGCTTAGCTCCAATGGCTAAGGTCCTAAATGATAACTGGGGCATTGTTAAGGGTCTGATGACCACAATCCATGCATACACAAATGACCAAGTTATATTGGATTTCCCACACAAGGATCTTCGTCGAGCACGTGCGGCTGCAACAAATATGATTCCAACTTCAACTGGTGCTGCTAAAGCAATCGCATTGGTTCTGCCTGAGCTAAAGGGCAAGCTCGATGGTTATGCAATGCGCGTTCCTGTTCCAACAGGTTCAGCAACTGACTTAACTGTTGAACTGGCCAAGGAAGCAACAGCCGCTGAAATCAATGCCGCCATGAAGGCAGCAGCCAATGGCGCACTTAAGGGTTACTTGACCTACACCGAAGATCCAATCGTTTCTTCAGATATCGTCACTGATCCGTCATCCTGTATTTTCGATTCAGGACTGACTAAGGTAATTGGTAACCAAGTAAAAGTTGTTGGTTGGTATGACAACGAATGGGGTTACTCAAACCGTCTAGTAGATCTAATCTCATACGTAGGTAAGACTCTCTAAAACCTATGGCGCATCTCGAAGAGCTAGAAGTCAAAGGCAAGCGAGTATTCCTACGCTGTGATCTCAATGTCCCATTAAAAGATGGCGTCATTAAAGATGATGGTCGTATCCGGGCATCGCTGCCTACGATTCAGTATTTGTTAGACCAAGGGGCCTCGCTAGTAATAGCGGCGCACTTAGGTCGACCAAAAGGTGAAGCAAAACCTGAACTATCGCTGGCTCCCGTAGCTGCGCGTTTGGGCGAATTGCTCGGGATGCCAATCAAGTTTGCAACTGCTGTTACCGGTCCGGAAGTAACTGCAGCTGCAAGTTCCTTAATCCCAGGTGAAATTTTATTACTTGAAAATATTAGATTCAGTGCTGCAGAAACCAGCAAAGACGAGGCAGAACGTTCAGCTCTTGCTGCTGAACTAGCAAAACTTGCCGATGCATATGTCGGCGATGGTTTTGGCGCAGTTCATCGCAAGCACGCCTCTGTTTATGACCTACCTAAGTTATTGCCTAATGCGGCTGGCTATTTAGTAAGCGCTGAAGTTGAAGTCCTGAAGAAGTTAACCCAGAACCCAGATCGTCCATACGGTGTAGTTCTAGGGGGTGCAAAAGTTTCGGACAAGATTGGCGTAATTGCCAACTTGCTCGAAAAAGTTAATGTAATTGCAATAGGTGGCGGCATGCTTTTCACATTTTTGGCTGCTCAAGGAAAAGAAATCGGAACTTCGCTTGTTGAAGTAGATCTAATTCCTACAGTTAAAGAATTGCTCGAGCGAGCAAAAGCCAATGGCGTCGATCTGTTACTGCCTACCGATATTTTAGTTGCACCAGCATTTGCAGCGGATTCACCAGCAACTCTGGTTAGCGCTGATGCAATCCCGGCAGATCAAATGGGTCTAGATATTGGTCCTGAAACAGCAGCAGCGTTTGCGAAAGCGGTCACTGGTTGCAACACAGTTTTCTGGAATGGGCCAATGGGTGTATTTGAATTCGCAGCGTTCTCTGGTGGTACGAAAGAAGTTGCTAACGCACTTACCAAAGTAGCTGGATTATGCGTTGTAGGCGGGGGAGACTCAGCAGCTGCCGTTCGTGCACTAGGTTTTGCCGATAGCGATTTCGGGTATATCTCAACTGGCGGGGGAGCTTCACTTGAGTATCTAGAGGGCAAGGAACTTCCTGGTCTAGTTGCGCTTGGTTTATAAAGGTTTATAAAGGTTTATAAAAAGTCTTTAATTTAAAAGAAATCTAATTCGAAAGAGGATAAAAATGCGTAAGCCACTAATGGCCGGTAACTGGAAGATGAACCTCAATCACCTTGAGGCAATAGCAGTTGCTCAGAAGTTGGTCTACAGCCTCGATGATAAAGATTACGACGCAGTTGATGTAGCGATCATCCCGCCATTTACTGATATCCGTTCGATTCAAACTTTGATTGATGGCGATCGTTTGCGTCTGCTTTACGGCGCACAAGATTTATCACCTGAAGCAAGCGGTGCGTTTACCGGTGACATCAGTGGTTCGATGTTGGCAAAACTTGGTTGCACGTTCGTGGTTATCGGACACTCTGAACGTCGTGCAATTCATAACGAGAGCGATGCGATCGTTAACAAAAAAATTAAAGCGGCCTTAGCAAATGAATTAACTCCGATTTTCTGCTGTGGCGAAGAGTTGGCTATTCGTGAATCTGGTACTCATGTTGAACATGTACTTGCTCAAGTTCGAGCCGGATTAGCTGGATTTACTAAGCCAGAGTTAAAGAAGATTGTTATTGCTTACGAACCAGTGTGGGCAATCGGCACAGGCAAGACTGCAACACCTGAAGATGCTCAAGAAGTTTGCGCAGCGATTCGTGCTGAAGTTTCCAAGATTGGTTCACCTGAAATTGCCGACAATATGCGCATTCTTTATGGTGGCTCAGTTAAGTCGGCTAACATCGCTGAGATTATGAAAAAAGACGATGTAGATGGCGCGCTTATCGGCGGAGCTAGCCTAGATCCTGAAGAATTAGCAAAGATCGTCCGTTACCACCGCGGGGAATAAGGCTTAAGATCTGCCAAATTCCCGCTTAAGACTGCGCATTGGCCGTCAATTGCTCCCTGACGCTGTTGGTGAAGTAGAATAACGGCCTTACCTCACTTCGAAGTTGGAGAACTATTCGTGAAGCTCGCACTTTCAATCATCCTCATCATTACTAGCGTTTTGATGATTCTCTTGGTGTTATTGCACAAGGGTAAAGGCAGCGGACTTTCCGATTTATTCGGTGGTGGCGTTTCATCAAACTTCGGCGGATCATCTGTAGTCGAAAAAAACCTAGATCGCATCACAATTGTGGTTGGCGGTCTTTGGTTCTCTGGTGTTGTTGCGCTAAGTCTTGTTTTAAAATCTGCTTAATTTAATTTTTTCAATTTCTAAAAGGAGTTCTTTATGGGTAGTGCAATTCGCGGAAGTCGTGTCGGTGCTGGCCCAATGGGCGAAGCCGAGCGCGGTGAATCTATTGAGCGCTTCTATGTTTCGTATTGGTGTGGCAAGGGCCACGAAGTAAAGCCATCTTTTGCAAAAGAAGAAGGTGTTGTAATTCCGGCTGAATGGGATTGCCCAAAGTGCGGTCTGCCTGCAGGATTAGACAAGAACAATCCACCTTCTGCGATTAAGAACGAGCCATACAAGACTCACTTGGCTTACGTGAAAGAACGTCGTAGCGCAGCTGAAGGCGAAAAGATTCTGGCAGATGCTTTGCGCAAACTTCACGGAGATGATGACGAATAATTTAAATTAAAGCGCTTCGGCAGCTTTAAGCAATTGGGCGATACCCGCACTTCGATCACTTAAATGTAATCGCAGCAGCGGGTATTTTCTTTTCGCAAGCGCACGCAAATCTCCAAGGGCTTGCGCCATGAGCAAAGTCTTAAATCCGTAACTTTGACCTGGAATTACTACATCGCCATTGGTGACACCAGTAATTTGCATGAAGGCACCATTTTGTTGGCCACCTTTATGGAATTGCCCGGTTGAGTGTAAGAAACGTGGACCCCAACCAAAAGTCACTGGTCGGTTTGATTTACGCGCGATTATTTCGCGCAACTTGGCTAAATCGCGATCACCGCTGCGATCTAGATATGCCATTACTGCGACATATCCGCCCTCTGGAATTTGCGCTAAAAAATCGCGAAGTGCTGACGTTAAATCACAACCGGTTCCAAAAATCTCAACTGCACCATCGACGGCATCAGCTGTGAAATTAGGCAGTACGCCGTTCCACTCCGCAAGCAATGCGCTGGTTGCTTCTTTTGCTTCAGTCACATTCGGTTGATTAAATGGATCGATTTCGAGCGCGGCACCAACCAGTGCAGTTACCCACTCCCAGAGAAAGAATTGCTCGCCAAGTTCGCCAGAAATTACCAAGTCAGCATCGCCGCTAAATGAAATACTAAAAGCATCTCCGCCAGCTGTGGCTTTGGAACTTTCAATTACAACGGGCAGGCGACCTACTTCATTCTTGCCAGTTGACTCAGCAACGAGCTGTTCAATCCAATCTGATAATCCTGGAGCTGCAGGAGAATCACAATAAGTCAGATATTGACCGGCATTGCTAATCAGGTAGGCAATATCGATGGCTACTTGGGTATCTAGAATCTGGGCTTTTGCATCAGCTGCTGCATCAAGAAGAACTGATGGATCAACTCCAATCAAAGCTGCTGGCACCAAACCAAAAGCTGTAAGTGCGCTAAATCGGCCGCCAACTTTGGGATCGGCATTAATTACTGTGTAACCATCTAATCGCGCGCTCTTATCAAGTGGCGAATCAGGGTCAGTCACAATAACCATATGGTCAATTGGATTTAGATCCAAAGTACGAAAAGCTTCGGCAAATAGTGCGCGTTGCGAAGCTGTTTCAATAGTTGAACCTGATTTGGAACCCACGACCACAACAGTTTCGCGTAAGTCGCCCGCTAAAGCGTGGTGGATGTAAACCGGATCAGTAGAATCAAGGACGAACAACTCTTTGCGGTAAGTCGCTGCAATTACTTCTGGCGCTAATGATGAACCGCCCATTCCGCATAGAACTACACGTTTGTGGTTGCGAAATTTCGCACTTACCGCATCAAGTTGTGGCAATAGGTCTCGAGAAATTTCGGGAGCATCGATCCAATTTAGGCGAATGCTTGCTTCTGCTTGAGCGGCTTGGCCCCAAATGCTGGAATCCTTAATAGCTAATCT
>CAZFZK010000016.1:0-11203 GCA_964523605.1 uncultured Candidatus Planktophila sp.
TGTGTTTTGGTTCAGCACCTTGAATCAAGGAACTAGCTAAGTGGTGATGAGTGTTTACAAAAGATGGCAATAAAACATCATCGGCGAAATCATGAACTGTTTCGTCAGCAATTACCGCTGGACGACCAGCGCCAACTTCGGTAATTAAATTATCTTTCACTCGCAAATAGCCTGGTGAGAATATCTCGCCAGCATCGTTCATAGTGATTACAGCAGCGGCATAAATCAACTGCGCATTGCTGCTACCCATGGTTGCTACTACTTGTTATCGCTTGCGCTGCGCTTAGCAATTGCAGCATCCCACTGTTCGCGAAGCGGATGCGCATCAGGCGATCCATGAATTCATCGCGAGTCTTATCAAGAACAACTTTTTCGGAATCTGTTGGGCGGAATGAATCAATCTCGCCCGCCTTAAGATCGCCATTGCGCACGAGTTGCATCTCAAGTGCTCTGATTCGGGTGTTAGCGACATGTAGATCCATGCCAAGTTCAAGAATCAAATCAAATAATTTTGATACTTGTGGGTTTCCGAAGAAATCGAATTCTTGGGTCATTACGCCGCCTTCGTTGCTTGTAGTACGCACCATGGAAAATGCCAATCAGAACGCTCGGGCCAACCTTGTGGGCTCAGGCCTTCGGAACTTTCATCGAATGCAACCCACTTGGCATCTTTAAGACCTAGACGTTCGCACTCTTTGATGAGATCGGTTGCAAACAATGCCCGGAAATAAGGCTCATTATTGCGCTCGGCATGCTCATAAACAGTGGCATCTCGAGCAGGGTCGCCAGTTGGCTGGAACTCTAGGAATCTAATTACTCCGCCTGGCTTTAGAAGTCGAGCTGCTTCTTCAATTGTTTCAACTATGGCACTTTGTGGCATCTCGTGAAGAATCATGGTGCCAGTTACTAGATCAACTGAAGCATCAGGTAATCCAACATGGCGACCATCTTCTTGGCGGAAATTAATTGGTAAACCTTCTGCCTCGGCTTCGGCATGTGCAAGCTTTAATCCTGGCGCTGCTAAATCGACCCCGATGATTTCAGCACCTGGATAGCGAGAAACTAACGGCCGAGTACTTTTTCCGAACCCACATGCAATATCAACGACGCGCGCATCGGCTGGCAAATCAGGCAGCGCTGTTTTTGCAAATAATTTATGGAACTTATATCCGTCGTTATCGCGCAACATAACTATGCGTGCTCCGAATTGATAAACATAGCCTGATAGATCGTTGGAATAGAAACTACCCGGTTGCATATGAATATCGGTATCGGTGTACCACTTTGGCAACTGCAGATCTGGATCGAGTTTTAGCGAGCCTTTACCGACGGCTGCTACTGAATTGATCTGTTCAAGTAGCTCATCGCTGCAACGGAAAACTACATCGCTGCCAAGACGCCACATCATTTTCTGACCGATACGTTCTAGATGACTAAACCAGGAATAGAGAGACATCTCTTTCATCTTGATTTCACCTTCTTGAGGTGAACTAATCTTTATGCCTGAGTTCTTAAACTCGTTAATAAACGCCGGATAAACAGTTGCCGACCATTGCTTACGTAATGAAAGAATGAAATCAGCACTAGAACGCTCATCCAGAGTTAGCATCTCTTCGATATCACGCATCTTCTTTCCTCTTCTCTCTTCTTGATAAATCTCTTAGTAAGCCTGGCAAACACAGCCGTCGAAAACAGGTAACTCTGCTAACTCTTTCGGCAAGATCGGGTCGTGCTTAGGTTTCCAATTAAACTCTCGTGAATCTGGTTCGTAAATAGTGCTCAAAGGGCCACCAACTGTGCGGAAAAGATAGAGATTTCCAGTCATTGAACCGAATGGTCCATGTGGTTCTTCAGGTGGGCGCCAAAAATAAGCACCAGGGGTCATTACGCCAAGGTGGCCAACTAGTTCACCTGAAAGTAAATAAGCCTCTTCAACAACTGGGTGTTTTTCGGAACGCATTCCATAGCGAAGTGGCATCGTGCCAAGTACCCAAGTTTCATCTTGAGTTACTGGATCACGACGCATCCATTTGCGACCAGCACCTGGTGGGAAATCAGGATTGAAATTACCGCCCCATTCTCCGGCCAAGGAATCAATATGTTTGATAACTCGTTCGGTTTCTAGCTCTGGGCTATTGGCTGTCGCTGCCGTAGCAACTGGGGCAACATTGAAAAATGTAAGAACGATAGCGCCCTTACTCGAGATTTCCGAAGTGTGATAACCCTTTGGGAAATGACCGTAGTTATAGCGACCATATTTTTGACCATCAATTGTGATCTCGCCATCGATTACAAAAAACTCTTCGTCAGCATTTAGGTAGTGACTGTCTGAATGCTGATAACTTTCGGGATATTTAATAAGTAGTGAGCAACCGCCACTTTCGGAATCTAAACTTAATTCGCGAACTAGCACCCCCGGGCGAATCTTTGTTACATAACTTTTTTCAACCCAAGGCAGTTGCTGAGACTGAATGAACTCAATAAAAGGACGTCCCATTTTTGGCTCCTAGTTCTTTTCGTTATTTCGATGAGGTGAAACTGATATGTGGCTGTAACTCACCTGGATAGAAACAGGCAACTTTGCGACCATTGGGCAGAGTTTGTAGTTCTGGTGTTTGCGTGCTGCATTCAGGGCGGGCAATCGGACAACGCGGATGGAAGGAACAACCAGTTGGGCGAGCAATAGGTGAAGGTGGCGCGCCATTTAAGACGATGCGTTCGCGGCGAGTGGCTTCATCTAGTGCAGGAACAGCGGATAAGAGCGCTGCGGTATACGGATGTTGTGGGTTTGCAACCACATCGTCGCAGGCACCTTCTTCGACAACTTTGCCGAGATACATAACAACTACGCGGGTAGCTAGGTGATAAACCAGGCGTAAATCATGCGAAACCAAGATGTATGAAATGTTGCGCTCTTCTTGAATGCTTTGCAGCAGATTAACAATTTGGGCTTGGGTCGATACATCAAGGGCTGATACTGGTTCGTCTGCAACTAAGACTTTTGGATCAAGCGCCAGAGCGCGTGCAATTGCAATACGTTGACGTTGACCACCCGAGAATTGACTTGCTCTGCGGTTTAAGAAATCTGGACTTAAGCCAACTGCCTTAAGTGATTCGCCAGCTCTTTCATCGCGTTCTTTAGCACTTAACTTAAAGTGAGCACGTAATGGTTCGGCAATAACTTGGGAAACCGTCATACGTGGATCAAGGCTTGAATATGGATCCTGAAAAACCATTTGCACTTTCTTGCGGAAATCCTTTAAGGCTTTTTCAGATAAGTGAGTTATGTCTTGATCTTCAAAGAAAAGATTTCCCGAAGTTGGTGCATATGCACGCATGAGTGAAAGTGCCAATGTGGTTTTTCCCGAGCCAGATTCACCCACGATTGCAACTGTTTCGCCAGCATTTACGTAAAATGAAACAGTATCAACTGCGCGTAGTGACCCAGATGGCACTTTGAAAGTTACCGATAGATCAACTGCATTGATTAATTTCTTATCATGGCTCACTTGACCGCTCCTGTCACTGGATGGAAACAGGCAATATTGTTTATAAATTCTGGTTCTGACGCGGTGCATTGTGCATCGGCATAAGCGCAGCGAGATGCAAATCGGCAACCTGGCACAACTTCTGTGATGGTTGGAGGTGCACCAGGAATTGGGTTTAGTGCAGGTCGAGCTTGATCAAATTTAGGAATCGCAGATAGCAAGCCTCGGGTGTACGGATGCTTTGGATTACTTAAAATCTCAGCAACTGGGCCTTGTTCGACAATGTTTCCGGCATACATAACCACGATGCGATTACACACATCTGCAGCCACAGCTAAATCATGGGTGATAAGCATTAGCGCCGCATCGCCCATTCCACTGCGTAAAAGATCGAGAATCTGGGCTTGAATCGTGGCATCTAGCGCTGTGGTTGGTTCATCAGCTACTACTAATTGCGGCTTATTGATAAGTGCAAGTGCGATCATTACGCGCTGTCTTAGTCCGCCAGATAGTTGATGCGGATATGACTTCATGCGCTCTTTTGGTGCCGGAATTCCAACTGCAGTTAGCACTTCCAGAACTCTCTCTTCAGCCGCTTTCTTGCTAATCGAGTTATGCCGTCTGACCGACTCTGATAACTGACTAGAAATTGTTCGTACTGGATTAAGGGAAGTTAATGGTTCTTGGAAAACCATTGAGATGTAGTTTCCGCGCAATTTGCGAGCAACCGCGTCGGGTGCGGTAACCATGTTTACATCGCCAATTAATATCTCACCTTCAACTTGCGCGGATGTTGGCTGAATTCCCAACATGCTCAAGCCCATCATGGTTTTACCAGAGCCAGACTCTCCCACGATTGCAACACGATCGCCCGGATTAATAGTTAAGTTGATTCCACGCACAACCGCTGAATACCCAGCCGGGGTTGGAAAACTAACTACTAGATCCTTTATCTCAATCGCTTTATTCGATGTGTTAATCATTGGGATACCCGAGTACTTCTGGATTGTTCGCGAGCATTTAAGCCTTCGCCTAAAAGATTAGCTGCAAAAATAGTCACAATAATTGCCGTCACTGGACCAAACATCATCCAGGGAGCGCTCTCCATATATAAACGACTTTCATTGAGCATGTTTCCCCAAGTTGGTGTGCCAAGTGGCGCACCTAAGCCAAGGAAGGAAAGTCCGCTTTCGGCAATTAGTAATTCAGCGAAAGTAAATGCGGCAACTACCTGAATGGTTGGTCTAAGCGCCGGCAATATGTGAGTAAATATCGAGCGAATGCTGCCGATTCCAAATAGTCGAGCAGCTGTTACATACTCGCGCTCGCGCAAAGTCAAAGTTTCGGCATATACGACTCGAGCAATCGTAGGCCAGCAAACTAAGCCTAAAGTAAGGGCTAGCGGCCAGAATCCACGTCCTACAACAGTCACGATTGTTACCGCGATGATCAAATATGGAAATGAAATACCAATATCAATTACTCGACTCAAGACGATACGAAGTCGCTTGCGATTCCAAGCGGCACTTATGCCAAGTGTGATTCCGATTAAACAACCGAGCATGGTTCCAACAGTTCCAATGCCTAGCGACCATCTAAAGCCCGCGATGACCCGTGAATAAACATCTTGACCAAGTGCATCAGTTCCAAGCAATGCGCCACCAAAACTTGGTGACTGTAAACGTAAGGTGAGATCAGATTCGGCAGGATCTACGGTGTAAAAGAATGGTTGGAAAATAGCGACCACAAACAAGAGCAGTAGAATTGATGCACTAATTCGTAGTGACATTAGGGATTTATTCTTACTCTTAAACATTCTCCGTCTAGTAATTGGAGTCACCTGATCAGTTAGCGCTTTGCTCATAACTGACTCCTACGCAATCTAGGGTCGGCTAATCTAAAGACTTGATCCATTATTAAATTGACAATGAAAACTAGATATGCGACCACGAAGACAGTTGCTTGAATCGTTGGAAAGTCTAAATTAGTAATTGATTGCACCAGAATTAAGCCCAGACCTGGCCAAGCAAAAATGTATTCAGTAATCAATGCACCAGAAAGCAAGAATGCAAACTGTGCACCCAATAATGAGGTGGTTGAGAGCAACGCATTTGGTAGTGAATGCTTGATCAACAAGACATTAGGGGCGGCACCATTTGCTTTTGCTGTGCGGTAATAATCTTGACGCGTAGTGTCCTCAACGCTGGCAGCCACGACTCGGATTAAGTTCGGTGCGAGTGCAAATGAAAGTGTGGCTGTTGGTAATACCCAAGCCCAAGTGCCGGTTCCGGCTATAGAGGGCAACCAGCCAAGCCAAACCGAGAATATTTGAATAAGCACTAATCCAATTACGTATGCCGGGGTGCCCTGGGCCACGCTGACAATTGTGCTTAATATCTTGCGGCGACGTTGAGTTGGCTTAGCGCCAAGCCAAACACCTGCCGGAATTGCAATGACTGAGTTGAAGAAAACAGCCAGGAAAGTTAAGTGCAGAGTTGATGGTAAATACTTAAGCACGAAACCAAGAGCTGGTTGTGAATTAACAAGTGATCTACCAAAATCGAGGCGCGCAATATCCCAAAGGAACATTAAATACTGTTGCAATAATGATTTATCGAAACCGTAATCAGCTCTAATGGCATCAATGGTTTCAGGGCTTGCACCTTCGCCAGCTAATAAAATGGCGGGATCTCCAGAAAGTCGGAGAAGTAGAAACAGGGTGGTCGAAATCGTCCAGAGTAGAACAACCAACTGAAGTAGTCGAGAACCGACTGCTTTCAACCTTAACTTCAAAATTTTTGCCTTTCAGTTATGTGAACCGGGCTTTCAAAGGAAAGCCCGGTTCACATTCTAAACTGTAAAGAAGTTGGCGATTTGGAAACCGCCCAGCAATATCTAGTTTACGTAGATATTTTCGTATGCGATCAAACGGTTAGCAGCTGAGAATCCCTTTACGCCCTTACCAACTGCGTAAAGATCAATCTGCTCAACGATGTACAACGCTGGAGCACTTGCAGTTACCTTAACTGCAATTTCCTTCAGAATTGCCAGGCGCTTTGCTGCATTCAGTTCAGTATTCGCCTTCTTCACTAATGCATCTTCTTCAGCGTTGCAGTAGAACGCACCAACTGGCTTACATACGAAGATTGCATATGGACGTGAGGCATCTCCACGTGGGGCAGAGTTCCATGAAAGTCCGAACGCCTCACCCTTCCAGCTGTTTGCGTTGTATTGAGGCAACCACTGAGCAAAAGTAATAGTGGTGTAGTTCAAGGTAACGCCAACTTTGGCAAGATCTGACTTAACTGACTGATAAATCAAGTTATCTGATGGGAATGAACCAACAGTGATATCAGCGTTAATTGTTAGGCCCTTTTCGTAGCCAGCAGCAGCAAGAAGTTCCTTAGCTTTTGCAGGGTCATATGGATAGCCCTGAACAGCCTTGTTGTAACCCAAAACTGAAGGAGTTACGCCTTGGGTTGCTGCTTTGCCTTTACCTGCTAGCAGACCATTAGCAATTGCTTCTTTATCTACTGCATAGTTAAGAGCTTGACGAACGCGAATGTCTTTAACTGCGCCGCCACCAACAACGTTGAATGCCAATGACATAACCTGTGGTGCCGGAATTGAAATCACGGTTGCTTTTGACTTCTTAGCAGTAGCAATTTGGTCTGGGTTAATACCGGCAACCATATTTACTTGACCTGATTGAAGTGCCTGCAAACGTGAAGCGGCATCAGCTAGCGGAATAATAACTAGCTTATCTGCCTTTGGTTCACGCCATGAATCAGTAAATGCGCTCATTTCAATTCGAGTAGTTGAAATTGAATCAACCTTGTATGGACCAGTACCAATTGGTGCCTTAGCGAATACATCTTGTCCAGCAGCTTTCCATGCTTTTGGAGCAACAATGTAAAGAGCAGCTAACTTGGCTGGCAAGATCGCATCTGGACTCTTGGTAGTAATGTCTACAACAAACTCACTTACCTTTGTTGCGCCAGTTAATTCAGGAAGCTCAGTTGAACCGATGGTTGTCTTGCGGCCGTCAGCGCTAACGAGGAAATCAACTGTTGCATTTACAGCATCCGCGTTAAACGGTTCACCGTTAGAGAACTTGATTCCTTCACGCAATGTGAAGCGCCATGTTGTTGGGTTAATAGTCTTCCAATATGTAGCAAGGCGAGCACGAACAATTCCCTTATCGTCTACACGAGTCAGTGCATCGAAGATCGCTGCGTAGGTGTGAATACCAGGAGTTCCTGGACCTTCTTTAAATGGATTTCCCTGACTTGGTGGAAGACCAGGTACTGCAATTGTGATTGTTTTCGTTGCGGCACTTACAGGTGCCTGGCTGACTCCAACCATCAACGCCGAGAGGGCAATTGATAATGTGGCACTCAGAATTTTCTTGTGACGCATGTACTCTCCTTAGGTCAAACCTACGAACGGTTGCGTGTACTTTGCTATAACAGGCTCGTAAAGTCAACGAAATTCCATAGTGCAGAACACTAAATGACCTGACTCTTCTGCTAAGAAATATAACAATTTGAAACATATTTAGCAGAGCCAATCTTCATCACTAGTTATAGGGTTAAAGAGTGAAAATTGGGCCAATCGAAACTGTAACAATTTTGACCCATGAACTGTCGAAATCAGCGACTATGTATATCTCAGCATTTGGATGGCAGATAAAGAAATCTGAATACGAACTGAGTGCAGAAGATGCCGATAGATGGCAGGCACTAAATCTTGCCGGTGCCCGGGTCTTAGAAGTAAGTGGCGTAAATGGTGGAGTTCGGTTTATCCAATCTTTTGCTCATCTGATACCTAAGCCGCTTCAGACATTTGGCTGGAGCGCCTTAGAAATTTGCGTCGATGATGTTCACAAATATGTGGCACAAGCGGTTGCAGCAGGTTTTAGAGTTTTAAACGAAGCAGTTCCTCTCTCTGGAACAGCAAAACCGTTGCCACTTATTGCAGCACAACTAGCTGGGATAAATGGCGAAGTTGTTTACATAACCCAAATTTTAAGCGAAGTACCTAATTTTGAACTACCCGATGTCTCAAAAGAATCTGGCAGTATTTTCATTTGTGTACTTGGAGCATCAGATTTAGAGAAATCTCGTGAGTTTCTTGAATCAAATTTTGAAGTTCGCAGAGCAAGTGACCGTGAAGTAGCAATCAGAGTAATAAATCGAGTTTACGAAAAGCCACTAGATACTTTGCATAGATTGAGTTCGCTACAACTAGCTGGGCGCAATGCGATTGAAATTGATCAAATGCCCATTGAAGGTGTGCAACGCGAAGTTGCACCAAGTGATTTGCCAGCCGGAATAAGTGTTGTATCGGTTCGCGGCTCTGTAACTGAACCCAAGACAGTTAAGCTTCCAGATAATGCGCTGCTTGAGATTCTGCCGAACTAATTCTCAATGTGTGTAATGCGTTGACTTGTACTTGGCATAAGCCAAGAATCCTTCCAGGCCAAGTTCGGTTCCAATTCCACTATTTTTCCGCCCACCAAATGGCGCTGAAGTATTAAACCCAAAGCAATTAATACCGATCGATCCAGTATCAATTTGATCAGCAACTACGCGGGCATGAGCTTCATCGCTTGCCCAAACTGAGCCCGCTAAACCAAACTCAGAATCATTTGCGATCTCGATCGCAGCTTGATCATTTTCGGCTTTAATAACTGAAATTACCGGGCCAAAGATTTCTTCGCGGCTTATTCTCATTTGATTTGTAGCATCGGCAAAAATTGTTGGGTTTAGATACCAACCCTTATTTAAATGCTCTGGTCGATTACCGCCAAAAGCGATTCGAGCGCCTTCGGAAATTCCAGATGCGATATAACTTTCAACTTTATCGCGATGAGCCTGACTAATTAGGGGCCCGTTCTGAGTTTGATCGTCAAACGGGTCTCCCACTTTGATGGTTGCAGCAGACTCGCAGATAGCAGCCAAAACTTCGTCGTATCTATTTTTATTAACAACAACGCGTGAATGTATAAAACAATTTTGACCAGTAAATGTAAAACCTAGGTAAGGCAGATTTTTGGCAAATGCTGCTACATCTACATCTTCAAGCAACACCGCAGCTGATTTTCCGCCAAGTTCAAGAATTGTTGGCGTGAAAGATTCAGCACATGTTTTTGCAATAGCTTTTCCGGTTGCAGTTGAGCCTGTGAATCCCACAATTCCTATTTCTCTGTGAGCAACTAACGCTTCGCCAGCTTCGCGAGAACCAGGTAGGACATTTACTACACCAGCTGGGAAGCCGGCTTCAATTGCTGCTTCGGCAAATACATAACCTTCAAGGGGTGATTGTGGGCTGGGTTTTAAAACAACGGTTCCGCCGAGTGCCAAAGTTGGGCCGATTTTAAACATACCCATTTCAAGTGTGCCGTTGTAAGGAACGATCACTGCAGTAACGCCGCGAGATTCCAATTTAACTGAAGAACTTTTAACGCTGCCTGGATTTTGTAGCGCTGGGATTGGGCGCGTTTGATTTAACTCAATTTGTTCAGCTAAATCTGCGTAATACCTAAGTAACTCAGCAGGTCGACTGGGGCGTGAAACAGTTGGCTTATATGGCCGGCCGAGTTCGTGAGCGTACAAAATCGAAAGTTCTTGATGTTTAGCTTCCAAAATATCGGCGAACTTGCGCATAACTTTGGTTCGTTCAGCAACTGGCCAAGTGCTCCAGCTTTCTTTCTTTTTGAAAGCAGCACTAGCGGCCATTACAGCAAGATTAATATCAGCCGTATTTGCATCTGGTACTTGGCCAATTTTATCCTGCGTACTTGGGCTAATGATTTCAATTATGTTTTGAGAATCTGGC
Organism: uncultured Candidatus Planktophila sp.; assembly: GCA_964523605.1. GTDB lineage: Bacteria > Actinomycetota > Actinomycetes > Nanopelagicales > Nanopelagicaceae > Planktophila. The sequence continues at coordinate 10,329 of CAZFZK010000016.1, forward strand.
TTTACCCACTCGCCACCTATGAAGAAGGTATTGCGGTGGTAAGAATCTAGGTGCAGATTCTTTATCTCTTCATTGCTCATTACTGCGCCTTATAGTTCTTTGGCAAACCTGGAGATTTAGAAATCCAAACACTTTTCGTCCATGTGTAGAGATTAGGCGCATCGGTGCCGCCTTCGCGACCATAACCTGAACTTCCAACTCCCCCGAATGGCATCAAATCAGAAAGCACGCGATATGTATTTACCCAGATATTTCCAACGCGTAGTTCGCTGGCAATTCGATGCGCTCTGCTGATGTCGCTTGTCCAAACACCAGCTGCTAATCCAAAATCACTGTCCTGCGCTTTTGCAATTGCATCTGCCTCACTCTTAAAGGTGGAAATACTTAATACTGGCCCAAAGATTTCTTCTTGCACAACAGCGGAAGAATTTGGCAGTTCAATAAACGCCGTAGGTGGGACATAGAAACCATCTAATAAATTTGCGCTACTTGGTACCGCTGCCGACGCAATTACTTTGCCACCATCTTTCTTAGCAAGTTCAATGTAATTTAAAGTTTTCAGCGCTTGTGCTTTTGTCACTTGTGGACCCACTTGAGTACCTGCCTCGCGCGGGTCACCTACGACTAAGTTCTCAAAACGAACCTTAATTTGTGCAATGAACTCATCAGCAATACTCTCTTGAATAAATAACCGAGACCCAGCAATGCACATTTGGCCACATGAGCCAGTAATACCTTCGACCACGCCATCAAGGGCAGCTGCTAAATCAGCATCGGCGAAGACTAATTGAGCAGACTTTCCGCCTAGTTCAAGGGCAGCAGGTGCAAAGTGCGCTGCTGCAGCAGAACCAACCGCGGCGCCACTCTTATCTGAG
>CAZFZK010000016.1:11213-13262 GCA_964523605.1 uncultured Candidatus Planktophila sp.
TTTTTCCAACTTCTGGGCTACCTGTTAATACCTGAACCACACCTTTTGGCACACCTGCTTCAACCAAAATCTCTTGCAGTTTTAAAGCTGTTAACGGAGTTTCCGCAGCTGGTTTAAGAATTGAAACGTTTCCAAATGCAATTGCTGGCGCTATTTTCTTGGCTGCAAAAAAATACGGAACGTTCCAGGGGATAATGCCAACAACAACGCCGTATGGTTCGCGTTCGGTAAATGCATGAAACTCACCTGGAACTGGCACAACGGTGCCAACTAATTTGTCCGCATAACCACCGTAGTATTCAAAACATTCGGCAGCTCTAATTGCTTCGCGCTTGGTATCTGCCAATCGTTTTCCGGTATTTAGAGTTTCTAACTCGGCAATTTCATCAGTACGTTCGCGCATGAGTTGACCTGCTTTGATCAATATTCGGCCACGCTCGCTTGCAGATGTATTGCGCCATGCCGCAAAACTTTGAGTTGCTAGATCAAGAGCAGCATCCACAGCGGCCAAAGATAAATCTGGAACATCAGCAATTTCAGCACCGGTAATCGGTGTATATATCTTGCTCATGTTTCCTCCTACTTAACTAACTCAGAAATCATGCTAGCGCGGGCAATAACCTGCTTAACAATCTCTGGATTATTCGTATCGGCTAGTAATTCGGTTAACCGAGATTTTCTAGCTTCATAGTCGGGATTATCCACGGTTTTATGATTTGAAGTAGTGGTTGGCTGCAAGAAATTGGCACAAAACTCTTTACGATCCTTGGCGTATTCGGAAATAGGAAGATCGCTGTTCTGCGCAATTGCCGATACCAATGCTTTTACAAGCGCTGCTGCATCTTGAACTCCGGAATTAAGACCCATGCCACCATTTGTTGTGGTCAGGTGAGCGGCATCCCCCGCCAAAGCAATGCGCTTTACGCTAAATTCCCGCGCGATTCTTTGGTGTGAGCGATAAACCTCGTATTGCTTGAGCTCTAGGTCATCCAATGAAACCCCTGGCAATAGTTTTAGCAGTAGATCGATGGCAACAAGGAAGTCTTGGCTTGGTTCTGAAATCGACCCGCGATCATCACTAGAAATATCAACACCTTCTAGTGGAGTTGTCATCGCAATTCGCCAAATATCTGGAGTTCTAATCATTGATAAGCGCCCAGTTGGGCCAGACCAATAAGTAACTGGAGCTAGGCCAGGGAATCGTTCTTCAAATTTAAATGGAGTTGCAACCACAGTTGTTGGATAAGGATAAGTAAATCCATCTAGTTCAATCCCGAGAGCTTTGCGAACTGCGCTGTGGCTGCCGTCTGCGCCGACTAACCAATCAGCACTCAAGGTACTTTTGCTGCCATTTTTTAGAATTTCAACCGAGACTCCGTCTGCATCCTGAGTTACTGACTCAATTAGCGTTTCATACTGAATCTCAACTCTAGGATTAATGGCTGCAGCGTTTCGCAGGAGTTTCAATACTTTGTATTGCTCAAATTGCAATCTAAATGGGAACTTAACTTCGCCATCGAGGCAGTCATATCCGAAATTAACAACATCCGGTATTTCCAAATCACGGTACTGCAAAACTTCTACTTTTATGGCACCTTCAATAATCTCGTTGGCCAGACCAAGTTCATCAAAAATTGCAAGCGTTGGCGGATGAATTGTTGAGCCGCGCCACTGTGGTGGAACTTCAATTGAATTCTTTTCTAAAACTAAAACCTGAATTCCCTTTTGGGCTAGACCTAAAGCTGTTGCCAAGCCAACGGGGCCAGCTCCAGCAATGATTACTTGTGGCTCGCTCATGCGTTGCTTTTCCGAATTTGGTTGTGCAGTTTATTCAATGCAGCGCTACCACTATTTGGAATCTGATCTAATTGATTCATTTCGCTGAACAAATTCCAGATACCCGCAATCTGACTGGTTACTATCGGAATCTCAACCGAATTAATCAGCTCTTCTATTGGTTCTAGGCTTGGAACACCTGTTCCGGCCACTAAAAGCACTCTGTTTGAGCCTTTTTTTCCGCTTCTACTAATTGCCTCACTGATTGTCTTG
>CAZFZK010000016.1:13272-16443 GCA_964523605.1 uncultured Candidatus Planktophila sp.
AGTTTGATGTCAGAGATGTCGAAAAAGAATGAATTATTAATTTCAACTAATTCAGTGATCTGATATCCGGCTTCATTCCAGAATGAGGTTAACTCGAGGGTTAACCAATTGGGATAAGGCGATATAACTACTAATTCTTTTGCCTTAAGATCTTGCAGAACTTTTGCAACAGATCCGGCAGCAGATACGACCGGTTTACCTAGTTGACTCGTGGCATTTGCGGTCCACTCTTTATCACCGCTTAAACCAATTGGATATGACGAACCGGTGCATGCAACTAGCACGCCATCTAAATCCAATCCTTTTAGGGTATCGATGGCTTGAGGCAGATCAGAACGGTATTTAGTCAACCGTTCTCTCATATCTAGATCTGGATAATTTGGAAATCTAGCAATATACGGAAAATAATTACTTGGGGATAATTTGTGAATCTCAGGTTCAACTGCGGGATTAGCGCATGGAACTACTACGCCAAATTTTCGCTGCATGTTTAGCAATCTAAGGTGTGAGTTATTCAGTCACTATTGGGTATCGAGCTTTGCGCCGATATCCTTAAGCGAACCAAAGATTCGTTCTACAAATGCATCGCGTTCAGCATTATCGAAAGCAAAAGAATCATCACGAATAATTGAATCAGGGCTCGTAATCACACCGTTTGCAACAGCTGCGCCTTCGACCTCAGCCAGTCGACGTTTTACTACCCAAAGTTCAGCAGCTAATTCAAAAATCACATGCAGGATGTGATCGTTTATGTTATCGGGAGCAAATTTACCTAGCGGCTCGCGCTGGCGATCACTCACTTAACGCACTCCCAAGTTGATGTCTTGCCTTGAACCACATTTTTAACAGAACCGAATTCTTCATTTAAGAATGAATCTAAATCTGAATGTACATAGTTGTAGGCATAAGGCTCGTTATTGAAGCGGTGATCGAAGTAACGGTCGTAATCACTCCAGATATTTAGCGGTTTTGTCGCTTGCACCATGTCATTAATGACCAAAATTCCACCCGGACGAAGTACTCGCTTTGCTTCTTTCACTGCAGTTCGGCCTTCGGCTAATGGCATTTCATGTAGCAAAGTGCTCATATAAATAAGGTCAAAAGTATTGTCGGCAAAATCCAGCTTTTCAGCTAGCTGCTGCGAGAAGTGAACCTCTGACTTGAGTCTGGTTGCACGCATGTGTGCGTAGCGCACAAGTGGTCCCGCAATTTCAATGCCATGAATTTCAGCATTTGGCCAACGTAATTTTGCCGCAACTGTGCCCGAACCAATCGCGCACGCCACATCAAGGAATTTGTTCATCACTCCATCGGCTGGCATCGGCAGCATAGAAATTCGTTCAATTTTTGCTTCATCTTTATCGTTTGATCCACCATGGAAAACTTTTGTACCGTAATGGTAAACATGGCCGCTTAGTGGATCTGCGTGATAGCTACCAGGCTGACGGTGATAAGGAATTGCTGTGTAGTAATCTGGATAAACAAAGTTTGGATCCCAGCGAAGTGTTCCTGGGCCATCTTTTTCTGCATCAGTTAATTCTTGTTCTAGGGCTGCGCGATTCTTGCCATAAGAATCCACAACTCCAGCCCAGTTCTGACCTTGCGTACTGTGCAGCATGCGATTGCGAATTCCAATGACTGGAATCGGATCAGCGACTGATCTAATTTCATCAATTTTTGGATTTTCAGACTTTATCTTTCCCGCGTCGATTTCAGACTTGAGGGCGCGCGCTGACGATGGGTTCATGGATCGCAATGCAAACATACGCAAACCTTCAATGAAATCTAGGTAGCTCTCGTCGTCATACGAAGACATAGCCGCCATCGTTCCAATAAAGCCGCGACCAGTAGGACCACTCTTAGCTGCGCTAGTAGTTTGATTGGCCATCGCTGAACCCCATTTCTTTTTTCATTACAAAATAAGTACAAAACCTATTTTGCGGTTGGCACAAATTATCACCCGCAAACAATGCGAGCAAGAGATAATTCGGTGCCCTTTCCACCTATTGAAACTGTGTTTTGTTTGAGAGGCCTATGGCTTGGATTTATAAGCAAAACCTGAGTAATCCGCTAACTTTGCCTAATGTTGAGTAAATATCGCCAAGCATTTTCAGGCAACTCTGCTTGGCGATTTTCAACTGCGGGATTTATTGCAAGGCTTCCAGTTTCAATGGTGGGAATCGGAATCTTGATGTATGTAGAAGCTGAACGCGGCAGTTATGCAATAGCCGGTGCGGTTTCTGGATCAATCTCAATAGCTTCAGCACTTGGTGGTCCACTTAGTTCAAGATTGGTAGACAAACTCGGGCAGCATCGAGTTTTGCCGATCCAAATATTGCTGATCGTTCTTTGCTCAATTTCCTTAGTTCTTTTGATTCCGACAGATATTCCTGCTCCATATTTATTTATTTTCTCAATCGGCAGTGGGTTGGCTTATCCCTCTATAGGCGCGCTAGTTCGTTCTCGCTGGACAGCGCTTTTAGTCTCTGGCCCAATTCTCTTAACTGCGTTTTCAATCGAGAGCATGATCGATGAATTGATTTTTATTGTGGGGCCAACTATCGCTGCAACTACATCAGTTAAAATTCATCCAGCAGCACCCCAAATAATTGCCATGTTTTTATTGGCTAGCGGCGGACTTTGGCTAGCTTCTATGCGCAGTACTGAGCCACCCATTAATAAGAATCAAGGCAAACATGGCAAACCAGTGATTCTGCAAAATGGACTCATCTACATGTGGGGCGTCCATATCGCTATTGGAATGTTCTTTGGCGCGGTCGAAACATCAATAATCGCCTTTACCAAAATAGCTGGTCAGCCAATTTACGGTGGGATCGTGATGGCAATTTGGGCATTTGGTTCGTTGCTTGGTGGTTTTGTGTACGGCGGATTGCACTTTAAATCCCCGCTTCATAACCAGTTAATTGTTGTTAGCTTGCTGCTAGTGCCAGCAACTGCTGCGATGATTTTTGTAGACACGATTCCGATGCTGGCTTTTCTTGCAATTGCTGCCGGAATTGGAATTTCGCCACTATTAATTGCAAGTGCCGGCATCACTCAAAGACGCTCCCCTGTGGGCCGCACAACTGAAGCTATTGCATCGATGTATGCAGGCATTAGCCTCGGTTTTGCCTTTGCAGCAGCTATGGCTGGCTGGTTAATTGATCATCG
>CAZFZK010000017.1:0-4485 GCA_964523605.1 uncultured Candidatus Planktophila sp.
CCGACGCATTTGATTGGCTGGTTCCAGTTTTACCAGCAGCTGGTCGGCCTAATTTGAGTGCCGCAAAACCAGAACCGTTAGTTACCACATTCTTAAGCGCGTGAGTTAAATCAGCCATTACATCTGCTGCAAAAACTTCTTGGGTTTGTGACTTGCCTTCATAAAGCACGCCTTTGTTAGAACCAAGAACCTGACTAATTAAATACGGTTTGGCATAAATTCCATTAGCTGCAAAAGTTGCATAAGCGCTTGCAACATCTAGAACGTGTGGGCTTGCTACACCTAATACAACTGAAGGTGTTGGCATCATTGCAATAGATTCTGGAATTCCAGCGCGACGTGCTGCATCAACTACCTTGTCTGGGCCAACTTTTATTCCAAGTGGTACAAATACCGTATTTACGGAACTTGCAGTTGCTTTCAAGAGTGAAATTTGTCCCCAGCCCTCAAATCCATAATTTGCAACCTCGTATGGTTTTCCAAAGTCATCAAAAGTTTGCGGGCTATCACCGTTCCACATTGAAGTTAACGGAATTCCTTGCTCAAGACCGGCGATCAGTGCAAATGGTTTGAAAGTTGAGCCGGCTTGCGCAATAGCTTGGGTTGCATCATTTAATTGGCGCGCTAAATAGTCTTTTCCGCCATACATAGCCACGATTTCACCGGTTCCTGGGCGAATCGCTACTAAACCAATGTGCAAGTTATCGGGTGCCTTTGTTGGTGCTTGCTTGTTAACTGCATCTACTGCGGCCTGTTGTGCTTGTTGAACTAGCGTGGTTTTTACAACCAATCCGCCAACCATGATTTGATCTTCGGTGAAACCAAATTTAATTAACTCTTTGCGAACAGCTTCAATCACGTGACCTTTTGGTCCACTAAGAGAACCAGATGTAGCGCGCGGTGCAATGTAAGGAATTTTCAATTTGGCTGCCTCTTTTTCGGTCAGCCAACCTTTTTCGACCATTCCTTTTACTACGTAAGCAAAACGATTTTCCAGACGCGGTCCATTGTCTTTGTTAAATGCTGGGTCGTATAAACCGGGGGAACGGAGAATTGATGCCAGTACTACCGCTTGTGAAATCGAAAGTTGATCAACGGTGCGATTGAAGTATTGCTGCGAAGCAGTTTGTACACCGTAAGAACCTCGACCGAAGTAAATAGTATTTAAATAGTTTTCTAGAATTTCATCTTTGGAAAGTTGATTCTCTAATTTAATTGCGATAACTAATTCTTTGATTTTGCGTTGTATGGTGCGATCAGCAGTTAAGAATGCCGTCTTTGCATATTGCTGTGTAATGGTGGATCCACCTTGAAGCGAACCACCAAGCAAGTTATTTTTCAGAGCGCGCAAGATTCCAACTGGGCTAAACGCTTTATTCGTGTAGAAATCACGATCTTCAGCTGCCATAACTGCTTCTCGCAAATGTAATGGGATTTTTGCAAGCGAAACAATGGTTCGGTTTTGCGCACCAATGCGACCAATTTCTTCGCCATTTGCGTATTGAATAATTGTGGCTTGGCTATTTACATATGCATTTGGGTCGGGGATTGATACCGTGAAATAAGCAATTGCAAATAAGGTCGAACCGGCTACAAACCCAAAGCCACCGAGGAAGATGGCAGCCCTGATAAATAATCGCTTTGAGAGCTTAAATGCCATGGTTTAAGGCTACCCGTTAAGCCCAGTCACTATCTTCAAGGGTTCGGGTGTAACGGGGTGGTTTGCGTTCAACGCCATCTCCAAGGACAAATGAGACGCAGAGATGGTTCCAGGAACAATCGCGGCAAACTTCGACGATGTAAACCCGAAACTCGCCATACTCTTTTTCCATTTGGCGTAACTCTTCAGCATTTTTAATGCGACCTGAGTATTGCCCGAGTTGATCGCCAAAGGTGTACATCAGCTCAACCATGGATACATGTTTACAAACCGGGCACGGGCGAGTGGTCTTTACTCCATGAAATTTGGCTGCACGCATCAAATATGGATCGGCATCACAAGCATTGACCGTTCCTCTAAAGAGTGCCGCCAAAGTGGCACGCTTATCGAGTGAATAGTCGATGAATGAGCGTTGCGATTTCATTAAAGATAAGAATAAAGGGTCTTAAGTAACTACGCTTGCCAATATGAACTTCTGGCAACTACTTAGGCATCCGCGATTATCTCGCCTGCTTTTGGTGCGCTGGATTGGCCAAGCTACAGATGGCGTCTTTCAAGGGGCGCTCGCAACCTTTGTGCTTTTCTCACCAGAGCGACAAGCAAGTGCGTTAAACGCCGCATTGGCATTTGCCGTCGTACTACTTCCTTATTCAATTATCGGACCTTTTGTTGGAACAGTACTTGATCGGGTATCAAGACAGCGAGCGCTTGCGATCTCTAATTTCTCGCGCGCACTAGATTTGCTGTTGATTGCACTTTTAGTTTTCACGGGCCGCACAGGGTTAGAGCTTACAGTTTTGGTTTTAATTGCATTTGGTCTCAACCGATTAATTTTGGCAGCAACTTCGGCAGGACTGCCACTGTTGGTAGACCAACCAAATTTAATTTCCGCCAACGCAATGGCCGTAACTGGTGGCTCGGTCTTCTTGGTTTTAGGTGGCGGGTTAGGTCTCGGGCTGCGCAAATTATTTGACTCGATTGCCACCGCTGATCATGTTGATTCCTATCTAATTATTGCTGCAAGTTGCGGTTACGCATTGGCTTCAGCAATGGCGCTGCGTTTACGGAGATTAGAAATTGGCCCGCTAGAACATGAACGTAAACCAGCATCTCTGATGCAAGGATTTGTCGAACTGCGCGAAGGTTGGAAGTTTCTCGGCGTTCATGTTGATGCGATGCGAGGAATCATTGCCAACGGTTTCCAACGTGGAGGATTAACAGCTCTTACATTGGTCGGTTTGATGTTGGAACGGAATACTTTTAATGATCCCAATCAACCAGAAGCAGGTTTATCTGGTTTAGCTTTAGCTTTTTCGATTGCCGGTATCGGAATAGTTTTAGGTGCACTAATTGCACCTTTCGGGGTTAAGAAATATGGTCGTCATGCTTGGATGCGAAACATGATGTTTCTCAGCGTTCTTGGTCCGCTCCCACTGGCAATTTGGGGTACTGAAGCAACGCTGTTTTTGGCAGCCTTCCTAACTAGTTTGTTTGGACAGAGTTTCAAAGTTACCAACGATGCACTAGTTCAATCCAAGATTGATGATTATTACCGTGGGCGTGTTTTTGCCGTTTATGACGTTTTAGTAAATGCCGCAATTGTTAGTGGTGGTGTGATTGCCGCACTCTTGTTATCTGACTCTGGCCAAGGTTGGCAAGTTCCTACTTTGGTTTCGGCAATCTACTTATTCACAGCACTTCGTTTATTGCGACGCGGAAAATTTCTCCCACCAAGCAAGTAATTCTTTAGTTGCCTCTTCTTCACCAAGCGGGCCACGTTCCAACCGTAATTCAAGTAAGAAGTCGAGTGCTTTGCCAACGGTTGCGGAAGGTTTTAAGTTAAGTAATTTCATAACAGCTGCGCCATCTAAATCTGGGCGAATTTTATTTAACTCTTCAGCTTCCATTAGTCGTGCAATGCGAGCCTCAAGGGATTCGTAAGCACTAGCTAAGCGTTCTGCTTTGCGTACATTTCGGGTCGTGCAGTCAGCGCGAGTTAAAACATGTAAATGAACTAGTAAATCTCCAGAATCTCGCACATATCGGCGCACTGCTGAGTCAGTCCATTCGCCATCGCCATAACCATGAAAGCGCAGATGTAGTGCAGTAAGAGTCTCAACGGATTCCACTACATCGCTTGAATAACGCAATTTTTTAAGTCGTTCACGCGCAAGGCGTGCACCAACAACTTCGTGATGATGAAACGAAACTCCGCCGCCTTCGATTAATGCACGAGTCTTAGGTTTTCCAATATCGTGCAACAAGGCAGCCAACCTAATAATTAAGTTGGGTCCACCTAAACGTTCTTCTTGCGCAATTGCTTGTTCAAGCACAGTAATTGAATGTTCGTATACATCTTTATGGTGGTGATGTTCATCAATTTCTAATTTAAGTTTTGGAATCTCCGGGATTACAAGTGCAGCTAATCCAGTATCTACCATGATGGAAATACCGCGGCGTGGATTTTTTGACATTAATAATTTAGTAAATTCATCTCGTATGCGCTCTGCTGAAACAATTGAAATACGAGCTGCCATTTCTTTCATGGCAGTTAGAGTTGAATCTTCAATTTCGAAATTTAACTGGCTGGCAAAACGAGCAGCACGCATCATTCGTAACGGATCATCAGAGAAAGATTGTTCTGGCGTAACAGGGGTGCGCAATATTTGTTTTGCTAAATCAGCTAATCCATTAAATGGGTCTATAAATACCGGCGACGGTGTGGTTAATTCCAGCGCCATACAGTTAACTGTGAAATCTCTTCGCGATAGATCGCCTTCGATGTTGTCGCCAAATTCAACTTCTGGTTTGCGGCTCTCGGGGGC
>CAZFZK010000017.1:4495-16229 GCA_964523605.1 uncultured Candidatus Planktophila sp.
AGACAAACTGTTCGAATTTAAAACTGTTCGAAATGCCATGCAGTTGACTGTAAAATCTCGCCGCGATAAATCACCTGCGATGTGGTCGCCGAATTCAACTTCGGGTTTGCGACTTTCCGGATCATATTTATCGCTGCGATAAGTTGTTACTTCAACTGTAGTTTCGCCACGCTTTGCAGCGACTGTTCCAAATTCAATTCCGGTATCCCAGATATGTTCGCCCCAAATTTTTAAAATCTTTTTGCTTTCAAGTGGCAGCGCATCGGTTGTGAAATCTAAATCGTTTCCTAGGCGTCCTAAAATTGCGTCACGAACTGGGCCACCAACGAGAGCCAACTTGTACCCAGCCGATTTATAGGCAGCCGCCAGTGAACTGGCTAACGGGGCGCGTTCGATAAGCGAGCGAATAGCTATTTCGCCTGCGGCACCTAATGGACTCGTCACAATAGGTAAGGCTAGAGGACTACCCTTGCTCCATGACCCCGGCACCTAGTGCGGGCAGCGAAGGTACGAAGAAAAAGCGGCGACGTAGACGTCCCGGCAATCGCGCCCCACAAGTAACAGCAGTTTCGACCCCAACCGATGGCAATTCGCCTGCCCCAAAACCATCAGTTAAGAAGAGTCCTGAGCGTCGTCCATACGCAAAACGTGTTGATGAAGTTAGTGCTGGTGGTTTAGTTATCGATTTTTCCGGAACGCGCGGATTGTTGATCGGTCGCATTGATCATAAAGATGCATCACGTGAACGTTTGCTTTGGTCACTACCTAAGGGACATATCGAAGCTGGAGAAACCCCTGAGCAAGCCGCTATTCGTGAGGTGCAGGAAGAAACTGGCATAACTTCAGAGATCACTAAATCTATTGGTGTGATTGATTTCTGGTTTATGGCTGGGGGCAAGAGAATTCACAAAACCGTTCATCATTTTATTTTCAAAGAAGTATCCGGTGAGCTAACTCCGCAAATTACTGAAGTGGATGAAGTCTCTTGGTTCCCGCTCTCGGAAATTGTTGACCGGTTGGCATACCCTGATGAAAAGAAGTTAATCGCAAAAAGTGGTCAGATTTTATTATGAAACGAATTTGGTTGGTTTTAACGGTCATTCTCGGACTTCAATTTACCTATCTGCCAGCCCAAGGAGCTGAAGTAAAAGTAATCAGATTAGTTACTGAACCAAATCGCAATTACAGTGGTTATTTTTACAATGATGATTTAGCGACTCGATTAGCACCTACCGGTGATCTAGGTAGATTAGTTTTTTATCCAGGCAATCGCCCTCGAGTTTGGGTAGTAGATACCGCTTTAATTGATGATGTAATTGCAATGAAAGATAAATACAAAATCGGATTAGAAAGTGGCGAAAAACTTGAAGGAGTTGGCTCGGTTGTTGCCGCTAATTGGTTAAACCAATTTTCTTTTATTTCTAGCAGTGATCAGGTTTTTGTACTGCCTTACGGTAATCCGGCCTACCGATTAACCAAGAATTATGCGCCTGGCGAATTGAATTTCTATTACTCCAACGCAAATAAGCGATTAGCTAGTTATTTGGCTCGTCCGGTTATTAGCGATAAATACGGTAAATACAGCAAAGGTTCATTAAAGAGTTCTAACTATTTACGGGAAAACTACGCTCAAAATCGGCGAGCTCTAACTACTTTAGATCGGGTGGTTGATGCTCCAGAACTAACAACATTGCGTTTACAAATAGCCCGGCTACTAAACCCGAATATTGATAAAACGTTTCGAGATCGTCTTCTTAAGAGCGCAGAAAAGGAGGTTACTCGCTCGACTAGAAAATTACGGGTTATCTCAGGCAGATATCGTTTAACTTCGGCAGAAGTTAAGTTGCCAATTACTTTGGTTAATAACTTCAGTACACCAGTTAAAGTGTCTCTGGAATTATTACCGCGAAATTCTAGAATTCAAATAGAAGGCGTTTCTGATGTGACAATTGAAGCGAACTCAAAAACACAACTATCTCTGCCGGCAAACGTTTTAACTCCAGGAACTGTAACTGTGGCTGCACGTTTAACTGATGCTAAAGGTATTCCGATTACTAAATACTCACAATTGAATTTAAATCTCTCGATCGTTGATTCGCGAGTTGCTTGGTTTACTTCAAGCGCCGCTCTCTTGCTTTTTGTGGCGGCAACCTTACAGACCGTTCGACGAGTGCGACGCTCTAGGAAATGAAATCAGCAGATTTATATCGCGCATCAAGCGTGATGGCTATTGGCACCATCATCTCTCGGATTACTGGATTCATACGCGGTGTTTTGTTAGTAGCTGCTTTAGGCACTGCGCTTCTGGCTGATGGTTACAACGTTGCAAACACAATTCCTAATCTTATTTACAACTTAGTTGTTGGTGGCGCCCTCACAGCAATTTTCGTCCCGCAGCTGATTCGCTCATTTGCTGATGAAGATGGCGGTGTTGGTTTTGCATCCCGATTAGTTACAACAATTAGTGTCAGCCTGCTTGGTTTAACAGCACTAGGAATGATCTTTGCGCCCGCGCTAGTTCGACTTTATGCACCTGAATTCACAATTGCTGGGTTCGAGAATGAGTACTCCGTAACCGTTGCTTTTATGCGTTATTGCCTGCCCCAAGTCTTCTTTTTGGTCCTTTATTCCATGCTCGGCCAGGTAGCTAATGCCCGCGGAGTTTTTGCGCCGTTAATGTGGGCCCCGATTTTAAATAACTTGGTTGGAGTTTTTCTACTTGGCGGGTTTTTGTATTTAGTACCTGATGTTAGCGCTGACACGATTACTGATACTCAAGTGGCGGTACTGGGCTGGGGTACCACGTTAGGCGCGGTGATCCAGGCGCTAATTTTAATTCCGGTTGTTACTCGAACTAAATTTAAATTGAAGTTTCAACTGGGTCTTTCTGGGTTAGGTAAATCTTTTAAGTTGGCTGCCTGGACGTTGGTTTATGTAATTATTTCACAACTTGGATATCTAGTTACGGTCAGCGTTTCAACTAGTGCTGCAGTTAGAAGTGCTCAAGAAGGAATCACGCGCGGTGTTGGGTTCACTCCTTATAGCAACGCATACTTAATTATGTTGCTGCCATATTCGATTGTAACTATTTCTATTATCACTGCGCTCTTGCCGCATTTATCAAGATTGGTAATTGCCAAAGACTTCGAGGAAGTTAACTCACAATTAGTTAGAGCGATTCGATTAGTCGGCGTAATTACAATTCCTAGTGCTGTTGGTTTAGCTTTCTTTGGTCCACTAATAACTGAGGTTCTATTCTTTGGTATCAGTCGCAGCGATTCTTCCTATATGGGTTATGTTTTATCGGCACTTAGTTTAGGTTTAGTGGCCTTTTCGATAAACATTATTTTAGTTCGTGGATTTAATGCTTTCGAAGATACTAAAACCCAGGTGGTTTCTATTTTTATTATTAACTTAGTCGCCGTAGCTCTTTCATACTTAGCGCTAAATACCGTCCAAAACGAATATGTAACCATCTATCTCGGTTTCGCTTTTTCAATTAGTTATATTGTTGGAATCGTAATTACCGTTAAATTGATTAAAAAACACGTGGGAAAAATTCATTTTTCCCATTTTATGGGCCAGCACTCAAAACTAATCTTCGCTGCCATTCTCGCTATGGGGCCAATGTTTGCGCTTAGCCATACCTTTAATTGGCATGGGCCATTGGCCTTATTTTTCGTCATATTGATGAGTGCTTCTGGCTATTTCTTGGTCGCAAAATTACTACGGGTCGCCGAGATTTCCATGATTGCTGGGTTGTTGCGCTCTTCACGTGGCACGGTGGTGAATGAGGAATAAATTGGGTCAAAGAAAGGTTATGGTGAAGCCATGAGTGAAGTAGAGAATCTAGTAATCGTTGGTTCTGGTCCATCTGGCTATACCGCGGCAATTTATGCTGCGCGAGCGCAATTGAATCCAATTATTTATGAAGGTTCGGTAACTGCTGGTGGTGCGCTAATGAACACCACTGAAGTTGAAAACTTCCCAGGTTTCATCGATGGAATTATGGGACCAGATCTAATGGATGCAATGCGCAAACAAGCAAAAAGATTTGGTGCCAATTTAATTACCGACGATATTGTCGAAATGGATTTATCTGGGCCAGTCAAAGTTCTTAAAGATGGTTCCGGAAATACGGTGAAAGCTAAAGCTGTAATTCTTGCTATGGGTTCGGCTTATCGCGAAATCGGTTTAGAAAATGAAAAGCGTCTTTCTGGTCGCGGTGTTTCATGGTGTGCGACATGCGATGGTTTTTTCTTCCGTGATCAAACTATTGCTGTTGTAGGTGGCGGTGATTCGGCAGTTGAAGAAGCAACATTCCTCACTAAGTTTGCTAGCAAAGTTGTTTTGATCCATCGCCGTGATTCACTTCGTGCGTCAAAGATTATGGCTGAGCGCGCTCTTTCTAACCCAAAGATAGAAATGCTTTGGAATACTGAAGTTATTGATGTGTTAGGAGCCGAGAAAGTTGAAGCTCTTTCTTTAAAGAACACAGTTACGGGCGAAGTTTCTAAACGTGACTTCACCGGTTTGTTTGTTGCTATCGGTCATGACCCAAGAAGTGAGTTAGTTAAAGGTCAAATCACATTAGATGCCGAAGGTTATGTAGTTGTTGAAGGCCGCTCGACCCAAACAAATCTCGCAGGTGTTTTCGCTTGCGGTGATTTAGTTGACCACACTTACCGCCAGGCAATTACGGCTGCAGGCACAGGCTGCCAATCAGCGTTAGATGCTGAAAAATTCTTATCGCACCACTAAAGTACCTACATATTCGCAGCAAACAAGAAGATTTAAATACAAGGAGTAAAAAATGAGCGCAGCAACCCCGGTCACAACTGCAACTTTCGCAGATGTAGTACTTAAGAGCAGCACCCCGGTATTGGTCGATTTTTGGGCTGAATGGTGTGGGCCTTGCCGCGCAGTAGGACCAATCCTTGATGAAATAGCTAATGAGCATGGCGACAAGATCAAGATTGTTAAGTTAAATACTGACGAAGAATCTGCAATTGCCATCAAATATGGAATTACTTCAATTCCAACTCTTAATGTTTTTGTAAACGGTGAAGTAGTCAAAACCATCATCGGAGCTAAGCCAAAGCCAGCTTTGCTTAAAGAACTCGAAGGTTTTATCTAAGCCGTTATTTCCTTAGATCTGCAGCCATTATGAAAGAGCTAACGTCAGATGAGGTTCGTTCCTTTCAACAAAGTCGCGGATTAACAGTTACTGGTCTAATCGATGATGTAACTTCGCGTGCTCTGGAAGAAGCTCGCTGGAAACTTGGTGATCGTTCGCTTCACATAACAACACCTTCCTTAATGCGTGGTGATGATGTGGCGACTTTGCAAAACCGTTTAGTTGAGATGGGTTTTGATTGTGGTCGAGTTGATGGCATTTATGGTCCTCGAACTTCCAACGCGGTTAGCGAATTCCAAAAATCTGTTGGTGTCACAGTTGATGGCAAATGTGGTCCAGCCACAATCATTGCGTTATTAAGATTAACCACAATTGTTAGCGGTGGCGCACCTGTTCGACTTCGCGAAGATGTTTCACATAAAAATCGTGGTCCTGCGTTAGCAGATAAAGTAATTGTTTTAGATCCAAGCAATGGTGGTGAAAGTCGCGGCGTTAGTGGTTTCGGGGTCGAAGAAGCTGAAATTGTTTATGACATTGCACAACGTCTAGAAGGTCGTTTGTTGGCACTCGGTGTCAGTGTTTTCTTAACTCGTGGGAAAGATAATTGCCCAACCCAAAAGGAACGTGTTGATTTAGCAAATAAAACTTCGGCTGATTTAGTGATTTCCTTTCACGTTGATCGTTATCCAACTCCGAGTGCTCACGGAGTGGCAACTTATTATTACGGTAGCGATCTGCATTCACTTCACTCAGTTGTAGGTGAAAGATTTGCTTCGTTAGTGCAACGCGAAATATGTGCCCGCACCGATTTAGTGAACTGTCATTCCCATGCCAAAGTTTGGGATTTATTACGTTTAACCAAAGCACCAACCGTTCGAGTTGATTTGGGATATTTAACTAATCCTGGCGATGCTGAACGTCTAGGCCGTGCTGATTTCCGCGATGTAATTGCCGAATCAATAGTTATTGCGATTCAACGTCTTTATTTAGCATCTGAAGATGATGCCAAAACAGGAATGTTGCGTCTTTCTGATCTACGTAAAGCTGGCCTTCGCGGTAATTAACCAGCGTCGATAAACCTTGCGCGTATTTGTGCGTCTATATGGCAGGATTGCCACATGTCCGACTTAACAACTCGATTTCACACTGGAACTCCTCAGAACTTAGAGGAACGTTTCGCGAACCGGGCCACCGGTATGGTCGCAAGTGAAATCCGTTCGTTATTCGCTGTTGCTTCCCGCCCTGAAATTGTTTCACTCGCTGGCGGAATGCCAAATCTTTCAGCGCTGCCAATGGAAATGATGGCATCGGTAGTTTCTGATTTGATCATGACTCAAGGCCAAGAAGCACTTCAATACGGCAGCGGCCAAGGCCATCCAAAATTACGTGAACAAATCTGTGAAGTTATGGCACTAGAAGGTATTCGTGCTAATCCAGATGATGTTGTTGTAACAACTGGATCCCAACAAGCCCTCGATTTAATCTCACGTATTTTTATTGATCCGGGCGACGTAATTTTGGCTGAAGCACCTTCATATGTTGGAGCGCTCGGAACTTTCCGCCAATACGAAGCTTCTGTTGTCCATGTTGAAACAGATAACGATGGCATGGTTCCCGAGTCACTACGACAGGCAATTAAGAGCTTGCGCGCAGCAGGTCGCAAAATTAAGTTTTTATATTTAATTCCGAATTACCAAAATCCATCTGGTGTTTTATTACCCGCTAATCGCCGAACTGAAATTTTAGAAATTTGTAGAACTGAGCATATTTTTGTAGTTGAAGATAATCCTTATGGTCTTCTAGGTTTTGATAAACCTTCACCAAATGCGATGCGTGCTGAAGATTCAGAAAATGTTATTTATCTGGGCTCTTTCTCTAAAACCATTTCTCCTGGGTTGCGAGTTGGCTGGGCACTAGTTCCGCAATCTTTAAAAGATAAATTAGTTATTGCTAGTGAATCATCAATTCTCTGCCCATCTAATTTCACCCAAATGACAATTTCTAACTATTTAGCTAATCAACCTTGGCGTGATCAAATAGCTTCGTTTTGTGAGCAATACAAGATGCGCCGCGATGCAATGCTTGAGTCACTTGATGCACACTTCCCAAAGAGTGCTTCTTGGACTAAGCCTGGTGGCGGTTTTTATGTTTGGGTTACTTTGCCGCCTGAAATTGATACTAAAGCGATGATGCCAAAGGCGATAGTGGCAAAGGTTGCTTATGTTCCTGGAACAGCTTTTTATGCCGATGGTTTCGGAACTTGGTCGATGCGACTTTCTTACTGCCACCCAACACCTGAACGAATTCGCGAAGGTGTTAAGGCGTTGGCTGGCGTTGTTAATCAAGAAATTTCACGTCGTGGTGGAAATTTAGAACTTAACTCTTAATCTCTTTGATTATTCGTTGTAAGTCTTGACCACCGGAATACTCAATAACTATCTTTCCTTTACCGGCAGAGCCTTCAATTTTTACGCGGGTATCAAGGTAATCGCCAAGTTCTTCAGCAATCTCATTTAGCTCTGGGTTGCCGCTGCGTGATTTACGTTTAGTGGATTTCTTGCCACTTCCGCCGGTTGCAATTATTTCTTCGACGGAACGCACTGATAAATTCTCGGCAACAATTCGGTTGGCTAGTTTTTCAATCTCAGCCGCATCGGTTAATCCTAAAAGTGCGCGGGCATGGCCAGCTGAAATGATTCCAAGTGCAACTCTTTTTTGAACTGCTTGTGGAAGTGTTAACAATCGCATGGTGTTTGAAAGATGTGGGCGAGAGCGACCGAGTTTGGTTGCTAATTCATCATGAGTGCAATTGAAATCACTAAGTAATTGAGCATACGCAGCGCCTTCTTCTAGCGGGTTTAATTGGCTGCGGTGAATATTTTCAATTAGCGCTTCGCGCAGTAATTCATTATCTGGGGTCTGTCTAATAATTACTGGAATAGTTTTTAAACCCACTGCTTTCGCAGCGCGGTAACGTCGCTCTCCCATGATTAATTCATAGCGTCCACCGCTTACTTCACGAACTACCGGTGGTTGCAGGATGCCAATTTCTTTAATGGAAACCATTAATTCTTTTAGAGCTGCTTCGTCAAAAACAGTGCGTGGTTGTTTTGGATTCGGAGAAATTAAATCAATATCAATTTCGTTCTGTTGTCCAACTTCTTTTCCGGCAACTGTTAATGATGTTGGAATAAGTGCATCTAAGTTTGTGCCGAGGCCACCACGTTTTGCCATTACTTCTTCTCCGCTATCTCTCTTGCTACTTGCATGTAGGCAACTGCTCCCGGAGATACCGGGTCGTAAGTCATAATTGTTTGGTTATAAGAAGGTGCTTCAGAAATACGGACCGTTCTTGGAATAGGAATATTTATTAACTCGTTAGGAAAATGTTGACGCACACTATCGGCAACGTCATTAGCAAGTTTTGTTCGGCTATCAAACATCGTTAAAATTATTGTTGATAAGTTTAAGTTGGGGTTTAAACGTTTTTTAACTAGTGAATATGTCTCAAGTAGTTGAGTTAAACCTTCTAGCGCGTAGTACTCGCATTGAATTGGAATTAGTAATTCTTTCGCAGCAGCAAAAGCGTTGATTGTTAATAAACCTAAACTTGGTGGGCAATCTATAAATATGTAGTCATACCCGCTGCCTGCTTCAGTTTTAAATTTAATTAAATCTTCGATGGCATCTTTTAAACGCATTTCGCGAGCAACCATCGGCACTAAATTAATTTCTGCTTGCGCTAAACCGGTATTAGATGGAATGCATTCCAGGTGTGCAAACCCAACTACTTTTTGTACAACGTTTTGAATTTCGGCTGTGCCCATTAAAATTTCAAAAACGCCTGGGCTCTCTTTGTGTTCAACACCCAGGGCAGTGCTGGCGTTACCTTGTGGGTCTAAATCAATGACTAAAACTCTTAAACCGCCCATAGCTAGGGCGGCGGCAATATTGACTGTGCTGGTGGTTTTGCCGACCCCACCTTTTTGGTTGGCGACCACAAAAATTCGGGTATTTGCCGGGGCTGGCAGGGGTTGCTTAAGTTTGCGGATTCCGATTACCGTTTTACTAACACGTCCTGTTTCACGTGAATCAATCTCGCGTGAATCAACGGTGCTCATGAGGGTAGTTAACTACCTTTGCCTTTACTTAGCCACCTTCACGATGCGTGCAAGCTCAAGACCGGGCAGATTTACCTCAATAACCTCAGCGCCAGGCACGGTTTTTGCCTCTTCGGCCGCTGACTCCCCCTTCATGGCTAGAAGAGCTCCGCCTGGTTTGATCATATGAGAGGTGATTTTCTTCAATTTTTCAAGCGGGGCCACAGCTCTAGCTGTTACGTAATTGGCGCTCTTTTTTACATTCTCCGATTTTCCACGGATAACCATGACATTTTCGATTTTTAAGAGGGCTACTGCCTCCTCAAGGAAATCAACTCGTCTTTGAAGAGGTTCAATCAAGGTGATTTTTAGGTCAGGTCTTGCTAAAGCTATAACTAAACCTGGTAATCCAGCCCCTGAACCAATATCAAATAGCAGGGATCCCTCTGGAATTAAGGTTGAAACTGGAAGGCAGTTAAAGATATGTCGCTCCCAGATCCGCTCCCCTTCACGAGGGCCGATTAAACCACGCTCAATTCCTGGGCCAACTAGGAATTCAGCATACTTTTTGATCTCATTTTGGCGAAGAGGGAAATAGCGCTGGATTAACTCCTCATGAGTTGTTTCACGTGAAACGTCCATTGCTATTTTTTAACTAAGTTGATTAATTAGGGAAGATAACCACGAAACGATCTGGGTCTTCGCCTTCAGATTCACTGCTTAGGCCAAGATCTTGGATCGTGTCATGGATGACTTTGCGCTCAAAAGCATTCATTGGTTCAAGGCGGATTTCTTCGCCAGAAGACTTTGCCTTCTCGGCCATCTTCTCGGCCAGTGCTTTAAGCTCGGACTTGCGGCCTGAACGAAAGCCCTCGATATCAAGCATTAAGCGGCTGCGGTCTCCGGTTGAAGTTTGAACAGCCAGACGAGTTAGTTCCTGAAGTGCATCAAGAACCTCGCCACCGTTGCCAACTAGGTGATTTAGTTTGCCACCTACGATTGCTACTGCGGCCCGGTCATTTTCTACATCGATATCGATGTCACCATCAAGGTCCGCGATATCGAGCAAGCCTTCTAGGTAGTCAGCGGCAATATCGCCTTCTTCTTCAAGTCGGGCGATTGTTTTTGGGCTTTTTTGACCAGGTTTTAAGGCTTTTTCGGTGGTCTCTTCCACAACTGTCTCTGTTTCGCTCATAATTGATATTTCCTGTCCTATTTGTAGGTTTTTAATAGTATTTGTGGCTTTTGCCCTATTTACTTCTTCTTCTTTTTCTTTTTGTTTGGTTGTTGGCGCTGACCTTTAACTTCCGGATCGATTACTGATCCTTCTGAAGTGCCATCAATATTTTCGGTTGCACTGTTTGGGTTTTTTGAATTGCGCTTTTTTTGCAACTCTTCATACGCAGGTGAACCTGGTGTTGGATTTCTTTTAATTACATAGAACTGTTGTCCCCATGTCCAAAGGTTTGTTGTTGACCAGTAAATCAAAACACCAATCGGAAAGTTAACACCTGATACTGCGAAAATAATTGGGAATAAATACAACATAATTTTTTGCTGTTGCAACATCATATTATTTGAGGAATCCATCTTTGGCATTCCTTTAACCATTAACTGACGTTGTGTTGTAAATGTTGTAAGTGACATGAAAGCGATTAATAAAACGGTTACAAGTTTTACAGTTCCATTTGTAGAACCAAGGAAAGTTTCTGAAATTGGAGCTCCGAAGAATTTAGCTTGGGCGGCGTTTACTACATCTTTATCTGTTAGAACACCGTGTGCGATCGGCGGGTTTTTTCCAATTCCGTTTAGAACCGTGAAGAGGGCGAAGAAAATTGGGGCTTGCGCCAAAATTGGAAAACAAGAAGCTAGTGGATTTGTTTTATGCTCCTTGTAAAGCTTCATCATTTCTTCTGATTGCTTTTGGCGATCATCTTTATACTTCTTTTGGATCTCTTTCAGGTGTGGTTGTAGCGCTGTTAGTGCGCGCTGGCTTTTAATTTGTTTAACAAAAAGCGGAATTAAAATAATACGAATTAAAATAACCAAACCGATAATAGCTAGAGACCACGAGACTCCACTAGCTGCTCCGAAAATTGGCGATAGCAGGCTGTGAATAGTTTTAATTACCCACGAAACCGCAATATATAAGGGGTTTAGGATGGTATTCATATATATAGCACCGGTGCTCTCTTGTGTGTTTTTTGCGTATTTGTCGGTACGCCTTTTACAAAATCAACTCCGCCATGTGACCAAGGGTTGCATCGCATAATTCGCCAAGCACCCATCGCAATTCCTTTTATTCCGTAATTCGCAATAGCGATCTCGGTGTAAGAGGAACAAGATGGGTAATATTTACAACGCGGACCTAAAATTGGTGAAATGAATTTTTGATAAAAATGAATTGGTGCAATTAATAAACTTCTCAAGATTTCACCGCGTTTCGGTGCTCAGCTTTTTTAACCAAATTGGCAACTAAACTATTTGTTTCAGTTTG
>CAZFZK010000018.1:0-16197 GCA_964523605.1 uncultured Candidatus Planktophila sp.
AATACCGATTTCTCGAAGGAGCTAGCATGAGCGACTTACGCATTGAAGGCTTAACTGTTACTTACGGTGGCGCAAAGGCTCTTGATAATCTTTCGATTGAAGTTAAAACTGGTGAGTTTGTAGCTCTTCTAGGTGCAAATGGAGCGGGTAAGACCACCACGCTTCGAGCAACTTCTGGATTAATGCGACCTGCAACTGGCAAAATTTTCTTTGATGGAACCGATATTACAAAGGTGTCCGGTCATAAGCGCACAGCTCTTGGCATTGGACATGTTCCAGAAGGTCGTCAGATTTTCCCAGACCACACTGTCGAAGAAAATCTACAACTAGGAACTTTCGTGCGACGTAAGCATCGTGCCGAGACGACGCAATCACTTGAGGATATGTATGGCCTGTTCCCTCGTTTGAAAGAACGTCACAAGCAAGCAGCAGGCACGTTATCTGGTGGCGAGGCGCAGATGCTCGCGGTTGCTCGCGCGTTGATGTCACGACCAAAGATTTTGATGCTTGACGAACCAAGTCTTGGATTAGCACCACAACTCGTACTTGAAATGTTTAAGTATCTTAAGCGCCTGCATGCCGAACAAGGTTTAACTATTTTGTTAGTTGAACAGCAAGCCCGTTTGGCTCTGCAATTAGCGCAACGTGCTTACATCCTTGAACGTGGTTCAGTGAAAATCGAAGGCAAGTCAAAAGACTTAATCAATGATCCTCGTGTTGCAGAGGCCTACCTAGGTACTGCGAGTTAACCATGACTAGCGCACCATTTGTCGATGGGGTAACAGCAGCGCTAGTTGGAGTTCACGATGTAGATATCCATCTGGGATTCTGGCGTGATGAATTAGGTTACGAAGTAATTGATAGTGGCGTTATGAATGCAGCCACTGCCAAAACACTTTATAACGTCGATGGCGAAATTCAAGCTTGGCAATTGGCACCAGCTGGTGCTGATACTGGCCAAGTTTGGTTTGTAAAAACTCCTAATTCAGCTGCGTTGCCACCTAAATATCCGCACACCAGTGAGTGGGGCTATCACGCGCTAGATCTATATACCCGCGATGTTATGGCTACACATTCCCAACTATTTCCTAAAGGTTGGCAATGGCCAGCACTGCCACAGGCATACGGTGTGCCATTTGGCGATAAAGTAATTGAAATTACTGAAGGATTTTGTTGGGGTCCAGAAGGTACTGACATAGTTTTTGTCGAAGCTACAAATGAGCGCCCAACACATGCATGGGGTACTAATCCAAAACTTCCATACACCGAATTAACTTCAGTGGTGTGCGGTGTTAAAGATGTTGAACTAGCTAAAGATTTCTTTGGCCCTGAAGGTCTGGGCATGAGCATCTGGTATGACGTTTCATTTGTTCAAGATGGCGTTAACTTAATTGCTGAGTTGCCACAGGGTTCGAATGTTCGTCTTGCGTTCGTAGCTGGCAGCAAAACTGCGCGCATCGAATTAATTCACGTTCATGATTTGCCACCACGCGCAGATACGCGTGCAAAGCAACGTCCGGGCCAGGTACTTGGACATATGGGTTGGTCATTTGTAACACCTGATTTAGATGGTGCCATGAAACGAGTCGTCGAAAAGAAAGGCGCAATAATTTCAGAAGTTGTAACCACCAATGATCCGCTTCATGGAAATGCGCGCGTAGTTGCAGCACACACTCCAGAAGGCGCCTTTATCGAGCTATGGGAAAGAGCATAAGCATGAAGCACACCGGATGGACTGGCCGCATTGATTATGTTCACGATGATGGCCGCGAACGTGGTCGCGAATGGTTTAACGTAACCAAGCACGACGAGGGCTACCGAGTAATTCGTGCGCATTGCGAAATGGATGACACTGAAATTCTGCGCGATGTAACGCACACAATGACTCATGAATTTAGACCCGTTGAAACCTATGTGCGCCTGGAAGTTAAAGGCCAACACCGAGGCAGCGGTTGGTTTAATTTTGAAGGCGAAGATGCCACCTGTCATTCATGGATGACCGAGCATGGCCATGTAACGCAAAAGATTAAGGTTCCAGGCGGGGTTAAATCATTTGGCCCGCACCCAGTTCTTTGCGATTGTTTCCATACTGCAATGTATGACCACAACAGCTCAGAGAAAATTCAAAACTTCAGCGGTATTTTGCATTCTTCTCCTGAACCAGATGGCTCATCTGGCCCAATGATGGGGCAGTGGGAATTCGGAATTGAATTCATGGGCGAAGAAAGTGTCACTGTGCCAGCCGGGACCTTTGATACTTTGAAATATCGCTATCACTTAGATAATTACGGTTGGCCACCTGAGGATGTTTGGGTAATGCCAGGTTCGCGTCAACTAGTAAAAATTCGCTGGGATGTTTTAAAAACCACTTATGTATTAGCCGAACTGAATGGAACCCCACAATGAGCAATCTACGAGATATTTTAAATGGCCTTACCGGCGTTTGGGATGGTACTTATTCCCACTTTAAAACTGACGGTACGTTAATTGAAAAATATGACTCTCATCAAGAGACTCGTTTGGTTGGTGAAGATTGGTACGAGCGCATTGTTTATAAGCGCGCTGGCCAGGAACCCGAGACCATTGATTTTCGTGCACGAGTAATTGGCGATGAATTGCTTTTCGATGATGCCAACTTCTTAGGACAGACCACAGTTGTTAATTCGCAGATGCTGGTATTTCCGTATACCTGGAAGGACAAGCCACATCTAAAGGTGCTTGAGCTTATTTATATTGTCAATGACAACTACCGCACTCGTACTTGGCAATCATTTGAACATGACAAACTCGTTAAAACTACGCTCATCGAGGAACATCGAGTACCTGGCGGCAATGTTGCAATCTGGTAATCGGTAATTAAAAAGCCCCTCACATCAACATTGATGAGAGGGGCTTTTTAATGTTCGGATCTAGTTAAATAACTGCTCCTGGCTTTGCAATACCCAAGAAAGCTGCCGCCAATACACAGAACCAAATTAAGTGCACCCAAGGCAGGGCATTCTTAAGGGAAAGTGAAAGTGCATCGTTATCAGCTTCAGTCTGCGTTCCAGCAAGAACTTTTCCGAAAGCTGGACCAAACGGGACGAGTGCTTTGCGAATACCTACGCCACCTGCAATTGCAGTTGCGTAGAACATCACTTTAATTGCCAGCCATTTTGGATTAGTGGTGACTCCAAATGGTTCATCAACTACTAAGGTATAGATACCACCGGCAAAGATAGAAGCGACAATTAGATAGCGAATAGCTAGATCAGTCTTCTTGATTAGTGCTGCTTTGGGATCTCCATGTGAATGGTAATTGCGAATTACCAAATAAAGCCAAGCTAACCCTGCCAACCAAGAACCAATAATGATTAGATAACGGTTATCCATCACAAAAGTTGGCGATTTGTCGTAGAGCGAAATCAAAGATATTCCGCTCGGCAAGAAGAGCACTAAGCAGATGCGCGGACTTAAATCTACGAATTCCATAATCTTGCCAGTGATTGCACGCGTTTCAGTTGAGAGTTTGCGGTCGACCACAAAGCGAGATGTGTAATAGACGCCAAGATCAGCGCCTAACCAATACACAAATAGAACTACATGGATAAAGAGAAAAACTTCAAGCAGTGTTATTCCCACGATTTACATACCATCGCCATCCCAGCGACCGCGTGAACGCGAGCGAACTGGTAGCGATGAAATGATCGGAGCTGGAATTGGCATACCTGGTTCCCACTTACGGCCATAGCCCCAGTTGTAAGCACCTTCATCAGTGCGCTCATCTGGATGTTCAAGCGTCTTTGGATCTGGCCAAGCTTCATGTGCATGACCATGTTCGCCATCGTGTGTATGACCGTGTTCATCTGTAAGACCGAGGGCAACAAGTGACTTGTCTGGGCCAGTGCCGTGTTGAACATAATCAACATCCGGTTGGTTCATTGAACGTTGATAATCAACAGATGCCTTCAAGTTCTTTAGATCATGCTCTGTGCGCCAAGTAGGAACTTCGCCTAGATCATGCGTTGACTGTGACCACTTCATGCGGCCACCATTAGGTCCATAATTAACGGCATCTGCGCCCCAACGAACGAATTCGTTCTGGCTATACCAGTTTGTTAATTCACCATCTGAGCGAAGCAACCAGGTTGCACCACCTTCGAGTGAAACAAAGTGACCGTGCTTTACGCGAGCTGGGCGGAAGAAGTAAGTGCCAACACTTAAGTCACCAAAATTGTAAGACATTCTTCCTTGAACGGTATATGCCTCTTCATAACATGGGTGGTGTGCAAGGCGGTGATCAGTCCATCCTTCGCGAGCATGAACAAGGCGAGTATAGAAACCAGTAATTGGATCTACTTTTAAATATTTAATTAATAGACCTGGCATTGGACCTGGGTTCGGAACTTCATCCCATTGACGAGCTTCAGTATCTTCAATTGTGATGTCACCATATGCCGCATCTTTCCAACGTGGTGCATTAACGCTATCCACTTCATCAAAACCAGCATCGCCATACTCGCGGAAATGTAAAATCTGAGTTCCTTCTTTAAAGAAAATTGAATCCATTGGAACGCCACGTGGAGCTTGAACGTATCCACCCTTACCAATTGTTTGACCACCAATGCGCATCTCGCCATCAAGAACGTAGTACTCAGTATTTGCGTGATGAATACCGGGCCCGCGATTCCAATCAGTATGGAAGTCAACGCGCAGAGAAGAAGAGCCATCCTCTTCATCAACACTCATGCGTCGCTCACTTGCACGACCATTGCCCTTAATTAATTCAGCACCATGCCAGACATAATCTGCCTGATCAATGAGCTCCACATGTGGACGCATTTACATCTCCCTCTGAAGATAGAAATTGTTGGTGAACTTTTACCACGTTCCACGGGGCGGAAAGTAGTTCCAGTTACAGAGTTGAGATTAGCGATGAGTAACTCAGTTAGCAATAGAAAAACGGTGATGATTTAAACAAATTATTTAGAGAATTGAACGCGTAATTCCGTCTTTAAAACCTTGCCAGAAGCATTCCTTGGCAACACTTTTAAGAAATGAAACTCGCCCGGAATCTTGTAACCTGCCAGAGATTTGCGTGAAAAAGCATCAAGTTCTTCAGCAGGTATTTCTGTTCCACTTCGCGAAACAATAATCGCAATTGCACGTTCGCCCCAAGTTTCATCCTTGATTCCGATCACCGCAACCTCAGCGACATCTGAATGTTTGGCGAGAACTTCCTCAATTTCGCGGGGATATACATTGGTGCCACCCGAAATAATCAAATCTTTCTTGCGATCGACAATTGAAATGTAACCTTCGGCATCGCGAACCACGATGTCATTACAAGTTAAGAACCCATCTGCAGTAGTGCAAGCCTCGGTCGCGGCATCATCTTTAAAGTAGCCATTCATTAGGTAGGGCGAACGTGAGTAAAGCTCACCGGGTTCACCTATCGGTGTTGGTGTGCCATCATCATTTAGCACAATAACTTCAGTCATAAACCAGGCATGACCAACTGAACCTGCTTTGCGCATTGCATCGACCGGGCGCAAATTTGTCACTATGCCAGCTTCAGTTGAGCCATATAACTCATGCACGTCGACATTAGGGAAAAGCTTTACTACCCATTCCTTTAGTGGAACCGGTAGGGCGGCAGCATTGAAATAGATGGTCTCGAGAGTCGAGATGTCTTTCGAAGCAACCACCTCATCACCAAGTGCTCGCATCATCTGGGCATGTGTTGGCACCAAGAAGATAGTTTGTAACTTGTACTTGCCAATCATGTTTAAAGTTTCTTCTGGATCAAATTTACGTTGCATAACTAATGTGCCACCAGTGAAAACTGCGCCGTAACCAAAAGCAAAACCGGCACCGTGATACATCGGAGCCACTGCAATAGTGCGCCGACCAGGACCAAGACCCCATTCGATTGCTGTTGCATAAAAAGTTAAACAGCGCGAACGGTGGGAAATCAAAACGCCTTTCGGTTTACCTGTCGTTCCTGAGGTATATGCAATACAGAATGGTTCGTTCTCATCGACTACAACCCCAGGGTCGGTAGCTGGAAATTTGGCAATTAAGGTTTCATAGTTTGGGTGGGCATCGCCACCATCGATTGCCCACACAGTTGCCGGTAACTTGGCAGGCAATACAGCAGAGAGCGCTGCGTCATAAATCAAAGCTTGGGCTTCAGAATGTTCTAGCACATATGAATTCTCATCGGCAGTCTGACGCGGATTAATTGGCACGATTGGAAAACCTGCAATTGCACATCCAGCAGCAACTTCGGAATACTCCAAACGGTTTCCCATCAAAACACCAACTGCGACTCCGCGTTTTAAATTAGCGGCGAGAAGTGCATTAGCAAGCCGACAGGCACGTTCAAATAATTCGCGATAAGTTATCGAGCGGTCACCATCGATAATTGCAATTTGATTTGGCGAAGCGGTAGCAAATTCACGAATTCCATTTGCGATGTTTAGCGGTGCGCCACCTTTATTAATTGCCATGGTGCCTAGTTTTCACCTTACTTTGATCGAGCGCAACTGTCCGCAGACTTTCTAGGCGCGAGGCCATCTAGTATGATTTAGGCTTACTCAAAGCGGTTCCCGATGGTGGAACAGTTAAATTCGGCCAGATTTGTAGAGGATTAATGATGACTAAGCACGAGGCAGTCTTAGGTCGCTTCTTTGAAGATTACGTAGTCGGCGATATCTATCAACATCCATTTGGTCGCACTATTAACCAAGCTGATAACACTTGGTTCACGCTACTTACCTGCAACACCAACCAAAATCACTTTAATGCAGAATTCGCTAAGTCAAACCCAATTACCGGCGGTCGAGTAATCGTTAACTCAGGTTTAACCGTGGCTATGGTGCTGGGTATTTCGGTATTGGATATGAGCCAAAATGCAGTTTCAAATTTAGGTTGGACCGATATCAAGTTAACTCATCCACTTTACGAAGGCGACACACTTTACGCAGAATCAATCTGTACTGACACCCGAGAATCTGCATCACGGCCAAATGTCGGAATCATTAGTATGAAAACCCGTGGTCTTAATCAAGACGGCGAAGAGATCATGTCTTACAAGCGCACTGTCATGATTGCTAAACGATCTTCAGGTATTGGGCAGAACTACTTCCCAAAAGCTAAGACTGGCGAGATAACTGCTTAGTTAACGCCAATTACACGAACGCCCGCATGTGTTTTATAGCGGCGGTTCATTGAAATTAGGTTTGCAGTTAGCGCTTCAACTTGGCCAGCATTTCGCATTTTGCCCGCATAGATTCCGCGCATTCCTGCGATTTTATCAACCATCTGCTGCACTAAGTCAGTAGCCGGCTTGTGGTCGCCTACAACCATAATGTCGATATCTATTTCAGCTAGTGATTGATCTGAAAGTAAAACTGCAGATACGTGATTAAAAGCAGTAACTACATGACTCTCACTCAATATGCCCTGCGCTTGCGCACATGCGCTGCCTTCTTCAACTGCTAATGGAAATGCACCACCAGCGTCAAAACCCATTGGATTAACGCAATCGATGACCACTTTGCCAGCTAGTTCTTTTTTCAGCGAAGTTAGGGTTTCTTTATGACTATCCCATGGCACGGCAACAATTACTAAATCGGATTTAGCTGCACATTCACCATTGTCGGCTCCTGTAATTCCATTACCAACTTCGGCCGCAGTTGCAATTGCTTTTGCGCCATCGCGTGAACCAAGAACTACTTTGAATCCGGCTTTTGCTAATCGATAACCAAGGCCCGTGCCTTGCGCGCCAGTGCCGCCAATGATTCCGATCGTTAGATCTTTAAGTTCTTTGCCTGGATAAAGTTCGGTAGTTTCAGTCATGAACTGATTCTAAAGGGCGCCGCCTAATTTTGCAGATGATGTTCCATTAATGCTCGGGTTGCCTGACCTAAATCGCTTGTTTCGATTGCCAATAAATCAGACCAATCATCACAGTCGGCTTTAATTCCTTTAAAGATCGAGTCAATTAACTCGAAGCTCTGAGAGCTACGATGGGCTGCTGCTGAGTTAGTTCCGAAATGAGTCGCCACTTTTCCGACAGTGCTAAAGAAAGCTGTGCTTCCGATCGAATTTTGGTCTGCAATGAAAGAGGTGCGGTGGGCGCTAGCTAATTCAAGAGCCTCTGATATCTCAGCGGGCGTCACGCTAGGTAGATCGGGCAAGAAAATTGCAACTCGTTTTGAATCACCGATTGCCATCTGTAAATCAGAGTTGATATCAACTGGCTCAGAAATTGGAAAAGACTTAAGTTTTGGACTTGCTGAATTTGTTAATTCTTCATGATCGACACCAACAATTGTGATGCTCGCGATCTGAGGGGTTTGAAGTAATGCATCAATTAAGTCAATCGCCATCGCTTTGATCAGCGAAACTCTAAAATCATCTGGAATAGTGCTCAATCTTGACTTACCCGCAGCAAACTGTTTCAGGGGAAGGAATACATCCCATGATTCATTGGGGTTGCTGGTGCTATTCACTCTATTATCGTACCCGTGAGTGCGCCGATAAAAGTAGTTGCCTTAGCTGGTGGAATTGGCGGCGCCCGTTTTCTTAAAGGTTTGCGTTTGATTGATAATTTAGAAATTTCCGTAGTTATAAATAATGGCGACGATATTGATATGCATGGCCTGCGCATTTGCCCTGATTTAGATTCAGTAATTTATAACTTAGCTGGAGAATCGGATTTAATTCGTGGTTGGGGACGCAAAGATGAAACTTGGGTGGTTCAGCAACAGTTAGCTCACTATTTAGGTGAAGAACAATGGTTTAACTTAGGCGATAAAGATTATGCAACCCACATCTATCGCACTAATTTGTTAAACAATGGAGTTGCCCTAAATGAAATTGTGAAATTGCAATGTGCTAAATGGGGGATCAGCCTGAATTTAATGCCAGCCACAAACGATTTTGTGCAGACCCAAGTGCAGTTAGTTGACGGGCGGAAAATTCATTTCCAAGAATGGTGGGTTAAACATCGCGCCTCATTGCCAGCTAGTGGATTTGAGTTAATTGGCGCAGATACGGCCAAGCCAGCACCAGGAGTATTAGAGACTATTGCACAAGCTGACCTAATTATTCTTCCGCCTAGTAATCCAATAGTTTCGATCGGAATGATTCTCAGAATTCCAGGAATCCGTGCTGCCATCATGGCAGCTAGTGCCCCGGTTATTGGCGTTTCACCAATCATTGGCGGTAACCCAGTTCTAGGCATGGCCGATAAATGTTTGACCGCACTTGGCTTTGAAACCAGTGCAACCAGTGTGGCCGCTCAATATGGCGATTTACTTGATGCTTGGTTAATCGCAGATACCGATGATGAGCAAGTGTCAGCCATTACAAATTTAGGAATTAAGTGCGAGAGTGCACCATTATTGATGACTGATGACCAGGCTGCGAAAGAGATTGCAATGCGAGCGATAGCGATGATGCGATGACCAGCGAGTTCAGCGTATTTCCAATCAAAGGTATTCCCGAGATTAATCCGGGCGATGATTTGGCTGCACTAATTCTCGAGGCGGTATTAGCTGGCCCAGGATTGCAAGCCCATGACATCTTGGTGGTAACTAGTAAAGTTATTAGCAAAGCCGAAGGACAAATGGTTCCGAGTCAAACCCGCGAAGCAATTATTGATGAAGAAACTGTTCGGATCATTGCGCAACGAGGCACTACTAAAATCGTAGAAACTAAACACGGTTTGATTATGGCCGCAGCCGGTGTTGATGCATCGAATGCACCAAAGGGCATGATTCTAAAACTTCCGATGGATAGTGATTTAAGTGCGCGAAAGTTGCGCGCTGAATTTCATAAAGTTGTTCAACCAATTGGCGTCGTTGTAACAGACACTATGGGTCGCGCATGGCGACTTGGCTTAACTGATAACGCAATTGGCGTTGCCGGAGTTACCACTTTGCTGGACTATCGGGGTCAGAAAGATGCAGCCGGCCGTACTCTTGAGCAATCTGTTACCGCTGTTGCAGATGAAATTGCCAGCACAGCCGAGTTAGTAAAAGGAAAGTTAGATCAGATTCCGGTAGTTCTAATCCGCGGGTTAGCGCAATATGTAGCGCTTGCAGATGGTGATGGCGCTAGGTCTGTTGTGCGACCACCTGAAGAAGATATGTTCGGGCTCGGAGCCGAAATGGCAGAAAGGCGTGGGTATCTTCGCGGATACGAAGATGGCAAAAACGAGAGATAGCGTTCCATTTCCAACGCTGGCGTGAGTGTTATCCCACGTCCTAAATGTTGCCGTTCTTAGTTTTTCCGCTTAAATAAATACATGAAAATGTCCGCAGATATCTTGATAATTGGTGGTGGAGTTTCCGGGTCCGCTATGGGCGCTGCCCTGGTTAACTCAGGTCACCGAGTTATCTGTGTTGATCAAGGAACTGGCGGTCCACTAGATACTTCGCGCGGTGATCACATTTCACCAGTTAATGTTGAAACTATTGCGGAATGGGGAGTTCTAGAACATTTCTTTGCCGCCGGTGCCACTAAGCGCATCGGCCATCAATTTAGATCATCCGATGGCGAAACTTTACTCTCGGCTGAGTACATCGAAATGGGAATTCCATATCCATACTTCTTAGTTATAAACCACGAGCTAATTACGCCAACATTTATGAGCTTTGCAAAGACAGATCCAAACTTTGTTCTATTGCAACCATATTCAGTTAAAGATCTCGAAGTCACCGATGGAAATGTCACAAATGTTTTGGCAACTAATCGCGAAGGTGATGAAGTACAAATCAGCGCACACATGGTCATCGCATGCGATGGTTCTTCATCAACAGTGCGTGAAAAGCTACGTGTGCCATGTTTTGAACATCCATACACGCATCCGATGGTGGCGTTCTTTACTTATCGACCAGCATCGCTATCGCCAGATAATTACTTCTTCAGATATGCCGGTGACAATGGCCAACTCGTAATCCAGCAACGTATGGATGGCCGGATCAAAGTAACGATGCCAGTTGCCGATGAAGGAATTCCGTGGTGGAAGAAATCAACAAACGAAGATCGCCAAAAAATTATTGGCAGCATTGCGCCAGAGTTAGCAGATTGCGAGTTTGAACTTGCTGGGTTTTATCCAGTGCGCATGATTCATGCTATTGAATATGCAATTGGCAATGTGGTTTTAATTGGTGATGCTGCGCATGCAATTCACCCAGCACGTGGGCAAGGTCTAAACATGGGCATTGCGAGCTTAAAAGCTCTTCTACCTTTGATTCCTTCACCAGAAGAAATCGGAAATCCCGAAGCCGTAAAGGCCGCTTTGGCGGAATTCCAGCGAATTCAAAAACCATTAAACGAACGCATCATCGCTCGTAACCACTCTGCGGCAATGGAGATGGAGATGGGTGCCGACGAGAATCGAGCATTTGTGCTTAAGAAATCAAATGCTGCAATCAAGCAAATGGCAGGCGATTTAAAGATTCGCGAACTGCACCTAAATGAGGCAACGGGATATCACTTCGGAGTACCAGCCAAAGCCTGAGGGTCGCCCCTGATTCAGCTCTGCCTTTTCACGCAGCGGAACAAAAATGAGCGTGAAAATATTTAGATATCAGAGGGTAATTGCCTTCAGCAACTTCTAAGAGTTTCCTTATGCAAAACGTTCTTAGAGCGTTCTCTTGAGGAGGAGTTGAGAAATGAAGAAGTTCAAAATCGTTGGATTGAGCGCGGCATTAATTGCCGGACTTATTTCAATCCCGGCACAAGCAAGTGCTGATGATGGCACTGTTGGCGCTCTTTATTTAACAATTAAGAGCGATGATCAAAAACTTGCCCTGCAATATGCTGGTCGCCCGGATGGTAAAGAAATGTATTTCCGAATTAGTGGAACTGTTTATGCGCAAGTTCCTGGTGGCGGACCAATTGCGCCAGGTATGCGTCAAGGTGCAAAACTTTGGAACCTTGAGGGTTACAACGTACGCAAATTAGTTCGCAATGGTGAATATATTTATTTGGTCTCCCGCGAAATTCTTTTTTACACCGACCCAAATGACCCAACCAAGATTCTTACAACTTGGAAGAGTGCTTATGACGGAAAAACATATCCAGTAGTTCCAATTCTTAATGACACAGTTAACAGCGTGTATCGCGTTAAGAGTGGCGTTCTATATGGCGTTCCAGCTGCAATTGGAACCGCTTTCCAAGTCGAAGGAGCAGTAGGAGCACCAACAACTTTGGGTGATGGCACCAAGGTATTCGTATCTGATATTCCACTTAACTATGGATTAGATGATGATGGTCGCTACGGAATCAAAGATCCATTTGGTTTTGCAACCGGTTACACATCACGAGCTTCAGATAAGTTCACTGGCACAACAGCTCGCTACACCGGCTTAGAAGCATTTGACTTCTGGATTACAAAGCCAGGCCAGATGCGCATGTTGCCTAAGAATGCTGCCGGCGAAGCACGTGTTCCATCAGGACCTGCTCCGTTCTACAACTCTTGGTCACGAGTATCACCAATGCCACCATTTACTTGTATTGGTGAAGCAGCTACGGGAATTCATGCGATTTACCACGCACGCGCATGGACGCTGTCTACCTGGAGCAAAGTTGAGAAGTGGATTCGTGATGCAGTAATCGCGACTGATGCTCAATACCAATACGCACCTGCAACTGCACCAGTTAAAGCTGGCGCACTTCCAGATCGCTTCACCCCACTTTGGCAGAACCAGACTTCATGGTCTTCGTTCTTTAATAGCCAACTTAAGGGTAAAGGCACCGCAGGCGCTGATCTAACTTGGGCCAACTGGTGCACAAATAACGCCAAGTAATTTGGTGATATAAAAAAGTAACTAGAAAAGCGGGAGTGGCCAATTGGTCACTCCCGCTTTTTAATGCGTCAAATTAAATGTTGGCATATGCCTTTCGGATTTGGGGCATAGCCTCTGCTGCAAATAGTTCAGACATATCAACAACACCAGTAATGCGCTTGCCGTGCGGTTCGGCATATGGCGAGCCACCTAGTAAATACACGTGCTCTAGGCCCATATCAATTAACTTGCTGAGCTTTTCAACGCATAAATCAACTGGACCACAAATTGCCATCCAGCGGACAAATTCGTCGTCAATCATGCTTAAGTGTGAGCCAGCATCTTGAGCATGATGTTTCATGTCGTAATCTGATTTCATTTTTTCGGCGATACCTTTGATTTGTTCAGGTAAGTGCTCAGTTGGCGAAGCTTTCATACCAGCAAAGTGCGAAACCATGCCGGTAACCATGCGCGCCAAGTTAACTGCTCGTTGTTCATCTGGATCACAAACTAAATTTATGTAAGCACCAACATTTACTGAACTGCGATCACGACCATTTACTGCCATGCGTGCATTAAAAATATCCATGGCCCATTGCAAACGCTCTGGTGCGCTGCCAACTGCGAATGAAACTCGATCAGCCACATCAGCAGCAAGTTCAATTGTCTTTGGGCCAGTGCAAGCAATATCAATTGGTACAGGTGGAACATCGCCAGGTTTGATCCAACGCATTGCTGATTGAGTTCCATCACGATCGACTGTGCCACCAGCAATATATGTCCGAATTGAATTGGCATAGAAAGCTAATTGCTCACCAGTTGCTTGTTTCTTGCCAATGTGCGCAGCAGACGAATCGCCGCGGCCGATTCCGCATACTGCGCGACCATTTGATTCGATCTGCAGCGTTGCCAATGCGCTGGCAGTTACTGCCACATCTCGAGTAATAGGGTTAGTAACACCCGTTCCTAATTTAATTGTTTTAGTAGCAGCGGCAGCAAGTGAAAGTTGCCCATAAGGATCTGCCGACAAATTCTGGGTATCAGGAGTTAATAAGTAATCGAATCCCATATCTTCAAGGCGCTTGGCATTAGGTGCTGTGAATCCAGCTGATGGTTCGTTAACGACGCCGATCTCAATCATTAGGGCTCCTGTGTTTGAAATTTTTAGAAGCGTAAACCTCATAGCCATGTGGGTCAATTACCCAATAAAATCAAGGCTATGACTGTTATCGCTGGTGGAACAATCCCAACGCTTTTCAAATTGGGGCAGATCAGCATTACACATGCCGAAATTCCAACAGCGCAATCTGGTGAAGAGTTAGTAAAGATCATTGCAGCTGGAGTCTGCGGAACCGATCTACATCTCTATGAAGCTGACTGGGGCTTCATGCCCGTTGTTCTTGGCCATGACGCTGTTGGTCAAATAGTTTCCACCGGTCAACGCGTTGCGATTGACCCCGCAATTAGTTGTCGCACTTGCGAACTCTGTTTAGCCGGGCGACCAATTGCTTGCAGTGAATATAAATTTTTAGGGTTAACTGCGCCAGGCACTTTTGCTTCTTATTTAACATTGCCAAAAGAGAATCTGCACGCATTGCCTGATTCAGTCAGTGATGAAGCGGGCACAGTGTTAGAACCAATTACTGTTGGGTTGCATACTGTCGAACGTTTATTGCAAGTTGTGACATCGGCTGCGCCACTAATTGTGGTTGGTGGCGGACCAATCGGAATCGTTGCTGCCAAACTTCTGCAGCTAACTGGATTTAACGCGCAATTAGTCGAACCACTTTCGGCACGACGCGATAAAGCTAAGGCGTGGGGTATTGATGCAATTGATCCGGCTGATCTAAAACCTCATGCAATATCTGGTGAACGAGCAGTTGCAATCGAAACTTCATCTTCGAAATCTGGCGCTCAAC
The DNA here is from genome assembly GCA_964523605.1 of uncultured Candidatus Planktophila sp. Taxonomy (GTDB): domain Bacteria; phylum Actinomycetota; class Actinomycetes; order Nanopelagicales; family Nanopelagicaceae; genus Planktophila. The sequence goes on from CAZFZK010000018.1 coordinate 14,705, forward strand.
TTGCAATGGATTGGGTTGGCATCGGGGGAGTAATAGTTGCCGTGGGTGCTGCAGATTTGCCGCTTACTTTTGCCAAGGCCGCTCTTAATGATCAAACGCTGATCGGCATCCGCGGCGGTGCGAGGCGAAACGAAAAGGCAATCGAATTAGTGGCAAGTGGTGCAATTCCAGTTGGCGAATTGATCTCGCATCGAGATTCGATTGCAAACCTAGAGGCAGTAATCAACGCGACAAATGCCAACCCATTAGGCGTTTATCGCACGGTCCTGCGACATTAAAGCCTTTTGTCAGCAGCCACCTCTAGGATCTGAGCAATGAGATTAGATGCCCGCGCCGCTTTGCAGTGCCATGAATACCTGCACAAATCATTTGCGCCCGCCTGCTTTGATTTAAGTGAGCGTGCCCCAGAATCTGAAATGATGCGCGAGCTTAAGCGCCAAGGCGATATTCATGAAGCGCGCACTATTGAGAACTTGCTGACTAAAAATCTTGAGATTTTGGTCATTAACAAAGAGCAAGGTGAGATTGAAAAAGAGCTAACCACAGCCGAAGCGCTAATTAATTCAACTGCGCAAATAATTATCGGTGCTTGGATAAGTTCGGTATGCGAAGAAAAAATTGCCGAACTAACCGGGCGCGAATCAGCCAATGATCCTGATCGTGTGAGCCGCCCCGATTTACTAATTCGAGTTGGCGAAGGTGCTGATGGAAAACCTCGTTGGGCGCCAGTTGATATTAAGAGCCATGATCCAATAACTGAGAACAAATCCAGCAAACTTTATTTAGCTAAGTGGGATTCTTTATCACCCAACGATGGCGTAGAAACTGTTGCGCGATTAGATCTTGAAGATGCTGCCCAACTTGCGCACTATCACGAGCATTTACGAACCCTAGGGCTAGCGACCGATGAAGGTTTTGTCGGAGTAGTTGGCCGTGATATCGAAACAATTGCATGGGCGAAACTTTCCGAAACCGCTCTTGGTCTTGGCGGCAAAGCAGGTGATGCTGGCACTGACTACTTATTTAAATACAATGTGGCTAAGAAAGTTGTGGCAGCTGCCCAAGCGCGACAGAAAGATCCATCACTTCCGCCAGCTGCATATTCAGCACTTGAAAGCGATGCCAAATTTGGTTGCGGTGCTTGTACTTTTCAGATTCTTTGCGAGCGCGAACTTAAAAACCACGATAGCGGCGCCGGTCACGTAACTTTGCTGGCTGGGGTAACTAAGAATGTGCAAGCCAAATATTTCCCAGATATCACAAGCATCCGTGATCTAGCAGCAGTAGCTGGACTACCTAAGCCGGCTGAGAAGTTTCAAGTGCAAGCCCAAGCAAAAGTGCTAAATAAAGCGATTTTGCTAGACCCCGATAAGGATTTCGTAATTCCCGAATTTGATATTGAAATCGATATAGATCTTGAAAATAGTCTTTCTGCGTTTCAAGATAATGGACTAAGTGAAATAGAAGGCAAAGATCGGGTTTATCTATACGGG
>CAZFZK010000019.1:0-14501 GCA_964523605.1 uncultured Candidatus Planktophila sp.
CTCGCAGTGGTAAGACCATCTTGTTCGTAAAGACTCAACGCGGCGCAGATCGCTTAGCTGACAAACTTGCTCACGCAGGTGTTCCTGTCGGCGCACTTCACGGCGGAAAGTCACAAGCCGTTCGTACTCGCACTTTGGCGCTATTTAAGGAAACTCCTAACGCAGCCCTAGTCGCAACAGATGTTGCAGCACGCGGTATTCACGTTGATGGCATCTCACTAGTTGTGCACTTCGATGCACCAACTGATCACAAGGATTATTTACACCGTTCTGGGCGTACAGCTCGCGCCGGCGAAGAAGGCAATGTTGTATTGCTTTCAACCACTAAGAGTCAATCAGGCGTTAAGTCACTAACTTCACGCGCAGGCGTTACTCCGATATTTGTTCACGTCGAACCAATGTCTAACGAGTTAATTGATATCACTGGTGCAGTTGAGCCTTCAGGTATTCCATACATCGCACCAGTGATGGAGAACAAAGGTCCAAGTCGCGGCAACCGTCGCCCTCGTCCTAACTCAAGCGAACGACGTCGTCGCCCTCGTTAATTCGATTTGATCTAACCGGTTTAGTAACTCCAGGGTTACTTCACCGGCTTTAGGTGCTACGCAGGCATATGAAATCTCAATTTCGAAATCTATTCTGGCTATAAATTTCTCGACCACAGTTAAGTCGCCTCGCACGAAGAGTGCGAATTCAAATTCACCTATTCGAGCGATTAGATCTTCTGCTCTTGCGCAGTTTGATAGTACGTCGGCAAATGTCACGATTTCATCAATTGTTGAAGTTGTCGGAAGTTCTAATCTAATTGCGCAAAGTTCAATAGCGTTTCGCTGAAAACGAGCTAACTCTCTGGCCATCTCTTGGTAGTAAAGAGGTGGTGCAAGCAAATTTGTTAGCGAATCATGGCGGCCATCGTGTGTGATTGGTTCGAAAATCGGTTTTTCCATTAGATTACTCATCTCAAGAGAGATTGAAGGAGATTGATGTGAGCGCTGAATCAAGCAAGCATCTCAGCCAATCTGCTCGTCGCAATATCGTGACAGCCCTGCTCGCTTTAGAAGGCGCAGTCGTATTAGCCCTAGGGGCCTTTCTAATTTTCAAATCAATAACTGCAGATTCAGTGGAAATAGCACCGCTTGCTGGTGAAATAGTTTTTGCCGCAATCGGTGGTCTTGGCTTATTGGCCTCGGCCTATTCCTTTAAGAACAAACGGCGCTTTGGTCGCGCGCCTGCCGTATTAGCTAACTTGATTGCCTTGGGTGTAGCAAAATATCAATTTGAAGGCGGCCTCTGGTTTGTTGCTCTACCGCTGGTTATTGTTGCGGTGATAACCCTTTATTGCGCAGTAACTATCGTTCCAGAAAGCGAAGAAAAGTAATGGTCAGCATTGCAGTAGTTGGTAGCACCAATATCGACATGGTTGCATACAGCGATCAGATTCCAGAACGTGGCGAAACTGTTACGGGCAAAGACTTTGCTATTGGTTTTGGCGGCAAAGGTGCAAACCAAGCAGTTATGGCGGCGCGCTTAGGAATAAAGACTTACATGGTTGGTGCGGTTGGTGATGATGTTTTCGGTCAATCTGCAATTAAGAATTTCACAGACCAAGGTGTAAACACTGAGTATCTAGCAACAGTGCCAGGCTCTAGCGGTGTTGCACCTATCTGGGTCGATGGTGGTGGCGATAATCGAATCATCGTGGTTCCTGGTGCTAATGCCAAAGTGACTGTTGCCCAAGTTGAGAATGCGATTAATTCAATTAAAGATTTAACGGTCGTAATCGGTCAGTTTGAAATACCAGTCGAAGTAACTACTGCCGCATTTGCAGCTGCACGTAAATTAGGAATTACAACTATTTTAAATCCAGCTCCTTACCGAGAAATTCCGGCAGAGTTGTTGGCGGTAACTGATTGGTTAATTCCAAATAGTCACGAATTTCAAGATCTACACCCGCAACATTTAGATCCAAATTCAGATGGGGTAATCGCTGATTTCGCGGCTGCTCAGAAAATTAAATTAGTTGTCACATTGGGCGAAGATGGCGTAATAATCGCCGATGGCGCAATCACGAAAGTTGCGGCTCAGAAAGTTAAACCTGTCGACACAACGGGTGCGGGCGATTGTTTTGTGGGCTCTTTCGCATTTGGCTTGGCGCAGCAAATGTCACCAGCCAAGGCTGCTGCCCTGGGCTGCCAAACCGCAGGGCTAAGTGTTACTCGACTTGGGGCGCAGAGCTCTTACCCAGCGGCTAGCGAAGTTGCCGACTTTCTTTCGACTTAGCAGTCTGCTTCTAAATGTGCCCAATATCGCTTAAATTACGCTGCCATCTTTGACTAGACGACTTTAGTCATTGGGGCTCACCTCGGTAGACTTCAAGGGTAGATCGCTACTAACAAGGGGAGAAAGCCAGTGTCGGCTTCCGATTCAAATATCGATTTTGGTGCTAACGATTGGTTAGTCGAGGAAATGCAAGAACGTTACCTCGCAGATCCCACTTCAGTTGATCAAGCTTGGATTGAGTACTTCACGAAAAACGGCGTTGCCAGTCAAAACGCTGCTCCAAAAGCCGGTGTTCCCCCAATTCCTAAAGCGATGCAAGCACAAGCTGCAGCACCAGTTGCAACACCAGCACCAGTTGCACCCGTGCAAGCACAACAACCTTTAGTGACAGCGCCAGTTGTAACAACAGCACCAACTCCTGCTGATCCGGTAACTAAGCCAGTCCCAGTTTTAGTAACACCTGCTGCATCTTCATTAACTCCGATTCGTGGAGTTAGCGCACGAGTCGTACAGAGTATGGAAGCTTCCCTTAGCGTTCCAACAGCAACAAGTGTTCGTGCAATTCCAGCGAAATTGATGATCGATAACCGAATCGTCATTAACAATCACTTGAAGCGCACACGCGGTGGAAAAGTTTCTTTCACTCATTTAATTGGCTACGCAATGATCAAAGCAATGCGCGCAATGCCAGAGATGAATGTTTTCTACGGTGAAATTGATGGCAAGCCAGCAATTGGGCAACCAGAGCACATCAATATTGGTATCGCAATTGATTTAGCTAAACCAGATGGCTCACGTCAATTGTTAGTTCCTTCAATTAAAGGATGCGAAGATTTAGATTTCGCGCAATTCGTTAGCGCTTATGAAGCCGTTATTCGCAAAGCACGAGGCGGTACCTTAACTGTTGAGGATTACGCAGGAACAACCGCCTCGTTAACAAACCCAGGCACTATTGGCACTGTTCACTCAGTTCCACGCTTAGTTCAAGGTCAAGGCTTGATTATTGGCGTTGGAGCTATGGATTACCCAGCTGAGTTCCAAGGTGCATCTGATGAAACCTTAGCCCGCATGGCTGTTAGCAAAGTAATTACCTTAACTAGCACTTACGATCACCGCGTAATTCAAGGTGCTCAATCTGGTGATTTCTTGCGCCGAATTCATGAACTACTTCTTGGTGCAGAGCGTTTCTATGAAGATATTTTTGCAGCGCTTCGAATTCCTTACGTTCCAATTCATTGGGCCGCAGATCTAGATTTCACTCGCGATGACCACATTTCAAAGACTGCTCGGGTACAGCAATTAATCCAGGCCTATCGCACTAATGGTCACTTAATGGCTGATACCGATCCGCTGGAATATAAGCAACGTAGTCACCCAGATCTAGAAGTTGAAACACATGGTCTAACTCTTTGGGATCTAGATCGCGAATTTGCAACTGGCGGTTTTGGTGGCAAAGCATTTATGCCACTTCGTAACATTCTTGGAATTCTGCGAGATTCTTATTGTCGTTCAATTGGTGTCGAGTACATGTATATCGAAAATCCAGCCGAACGTAAATGGATGCAAGAACATATCGAAGTTGGAACTCAACAAGTTGCACGTGAAGAACAACTCCGTATTTTGCGCAAACTAAATAGTGCCGAAGCTTTCGAATCTTTCTTGCAGACTAAGTTCGTCGGTCAGAAGCGATTCTCACTCGAAGGTGGCGAATCTGTAATTCCTCTTCTTGATGCAGTTATTTCCGCAGCAGCCGAAGCAAAGCTTGATGAAGTATGTATCGGTATGCCACACCGCGGTCGCTTAAATGTGCTTGCAAACATTGCGGGTAAATCACATGGCCAGATCTTCCAGGAGTTCGAAGGTCATTACCAAGAGAATCAAGTTCAAGGTTCTGGCGATGTTAAGTACCACTTGGGTACCGAAGGCATATTTACTGCTGAATCAGGCGCAACAACAAAGATTTATCTAGCTGCTAATCCATCGCACCTTGAGGCTGTAAACCCAGTGCTAGAAGGCATTGTGCGAGCTAAGCAAGATAAGTTAAATATCAAGGATATTTTCTCAGTTCTGCCTATTTTGATGCACGGTGACGCTGCCTTTGCAGGACAAGGTGTAGTCGCTGAAACTCTGCAGATGTCACAACTTCGTGGATATCGCACCGGCGGAACTGTCCATATTGTTGTAAACAACCAAGTTGGTTTTACAACTTCACCTCATGGTTCTCGCTCTTCTACTTATTCAACTGATTTTGCCAAAATAATTCAGGCGCCGGTTTTCCATGTAAATGGAGATGACCCAGAAGCTTGTGTACGTGTTGCTCGATTAGCTTTCCTATATCGCCAAGAATTTAAAAAAGATGTAGTCATCGACATGGTTTGCTACCGACGTCGTGGACACAATGAAGGTGACGAGCCAAGTTTTACTCAGCCACTTATGTACAAGTTGATTGATGCCAAGCGCACAACTCGTACGCTTTACACCGAAAGTTTGATCGGTCGTGGCGATATCACTCAGGTTGAAGCCGAAGCAGTTGCGAAAGATTTCCAAGATCAGCTCGAGGCGGTATTTGCTTCTGTGCATAACCACGAGGCTGAGCAACCAGCGCACCGACAGATTCCACAAGTTCCGGCACCTACAACTGTTGATACTTCGATTACTGAAGCAGTTGCTCGCCAGATTGCGGCAACTCAAGTCGCAGTGCCCGAAGGATTCACAATTCATCCTAAGTTGGTTCCGCAACTTACCAAGCGAGTCGAGATGTTAAACGACGGAACTATTGATTGGTCTATGGGCGAAACACTTGCCTTTGGTTCATTACTTCTTGAAGGTCGACCAATTCGCTTAGCGGGTCAAGATTCACGTCGTGGTACTTTCTCAAATCGTCACGCGGTGATCGTTGATAAAGAAAATGCTAGCGAGTGGACTCCATTACGTGGTCTGATTCAAGATGAAAATCAGTTCTTCGTTATCGACTCATTGCTCTCGGAATACGCTGCAATGGGCTTTGAATACGGCTATTCAGTGGTCCGCGAAGAAGCGCTGGTAATGTGGGAAGGCCAGTTCGGAGACTTCAGTAATGGCGCTCAAACAATTATTGATGAGTTTATTTCTTCGGCTCTGCAAAAGTGGGGCGAGCGTTCTTCAGTAGTTCTACTTCTACCTCATGGTTACGAAGGCCAAGGACCAGATCACTCATCAGGTCGTATCGAACGCTACCTAATGCTTTGCGCTGAAAATAATATGACGGTTGCTCAGCCTTCAACACCTGCTTCGTACTTCCACTTACTTCGTTGGCACGCAGCGAATCCTGCTCGTCGTCCAATGGTGGTATTTACTCCTAAGTCAATGTTGCGTCTCAAGGCTGCAGCGTCAGCACTAAGTGATTTCACTTCAGGAACTTTCCGCCCAGTAATTGGTGATGACAAAGTTGCAAATGCATCTCGTTTGATTTTCTGTTCTGGCAAGATTTACCACGATCTAGTTGCTGAACGTGAAAAGAATGGTGAGCATTCAACTGCGATTGTTAGAGTCGAGCAGTTGTATCCATTGCCAGCTGCTGAAATGGCAACCGAAGCAGCTAAACATCCGAATGCAACCTTACTTTGGGTTCAAGATGAACCAGCTAATCAAGGTGCTTGGTCACACATTGCACTCGGTACTTCAGAGCACTTCGGTGGAACTGGCTTTGGTGGTCGCACACTTCGTCGAGTTTCTCGATTAGCTTCTGCTTCACCGGCTACTGGAAATCACCATTGGCATGAAGAAGAAGCAAAAGCTTTAATGACTGAGGCGTTTACTCGCTAATTACTTTCGGCTGCGTTTGCTATTCGCTCTTTTGAACCGAAAAAGCACACGCGCACGTAATTCAGTTTCATCTATCCAGCCCCACTGACGTGAATCTGTGCTTGCTTCATTGTCGCCTTCAACCCAAACTTTTCCAGCATTTTCACCGCTGCCAATTTCAATTAAGCGTTTCAAGACAAAGACTCCAGGCCGATCTGCACGCTCAATTACATAGACTTTGAGTGCCTTTAACTCAGGCACCACGGGTTCGGCCGCCCAGGAAACCACCAGCCAATCCCCTTCAAGCAGCGTGGGTGACATGGAGTCACCGGCAACTGCCACCGTGCGCCAAGCGGACGAGCCAAATTTCCCCATAGGCGGTAGTGTCACACTTAGGAATCAAAAAACCAAACGTTTATTGCTCGAAAGGGAACTTCAAATGATTTCATTTCTAAAACCAAGCACCACTGTCTACGCGCACTGCGATCTACCTTGTGGCGTTTACGATCCAGCTCAAGCAAAGATCGAAGCGCTCTCAGTCAAGGCTTGCATGGAAAAGTATGCAGCTAACACAGATGCAGATTTCCGTTCTCGCTCAGTTGCAATCAAGGAAGAACGTTCACATCAAGTTAAAGAGCACCTATGGGTTCTCTGGACAGATTATTTCAAGCCAAATCACTTTGAGGCGTACCCACAACTTCACACTCTATTCAATGAGGCAACTAAGTTAGCCGGAGCTGCCGGCACTAAGGGCACTCAAGATGTTGCTGTTGCCGATAAGTTAATTGCCAAGATTGATGAAATTGCAGCAATCTTCTGGGAGACCAAGAAGTAATTAATTAATTAATTAATTAATTCGTGGCGCGCTTGTTAGCGTTTGAGCCGCAGTTCGGGCGAGGAAAGATACTCGCTCGACTGCGGTTCTTTTGATTTGGCCATGAGCGATATGTCGTTCGCCATCATAAATATCGCATTCGAAAGTTAACTCTTTTCCGTTTACTTCAATGCATCTAGCCATGCCTCGAATTTCAGTTCCAATTGCAACGCCAGCAAGTACTTCTAGCGATGATCCACTTAAAATCGTAGTTTCGCTACCTTCAAAATATTCAGCAATTGCAGTAACGCAGGCGCTTTCCATGACATTTAATAAGTGCGAGCCAGCAGCAATTGGTAATTCACCGATACCAAGTGCCACAGCTGTATCACCTGGGCGAATCACCATGGTCGCTAAACCCACAGCGCCTAGGTATTCGCTCTCGATATTCATATTTTCTTACTCGTCATCATTTCTAAACTCAGTGCGGCTTTCAACTCTGAATTCCCGATGCTGGATATTGCCAAATTCATCAATTTCAATGGTTACTTCATGCATGCTGAACTCAGCAACAACTTCATTCTTGAAGCCGGCAAAATTAGCTTGATTAAACATTGCTCTGAGAGCATCGTGTAAATCACTAGGGGCCTCTTCATTGCAGCTTCGGCGCAAGGCATCTCTTGTTAAATCACGCATTGTTCTTTCGTGGATTAACTCCATGGAGCAAGGAACGCAGCCAGATAGGTGAGAATTGATATTCGCTAGAGTCAGTTGTGGCATATCCTCAAACTGCAATTCAATTTGAACTTCAGCAACGTCGGCATCAACCAAAATCACAAAAGAAGTTAATACTTCGACGCATTCAAGTTCATACTTTGAATTACTCATCTGCGCCTCCTTTGCTTTCGCCGTAACCAAGTTCGGCTGCATAGTCGGCTAGCTTCTCGCGAAGTTGCTTCCGTCCTCGGTGCAAACGAGACATGATCGTGCCAGCTGGAGCGCCAACAATTTCGGCAATTTCTTTGTAAGAAAATCCTTCAACATCGGCTAAATAAACTGCAATGCGAAATTCTTCTGGAATTTCTTGAAGCGCTCTCTTGATATCACTGTCCGGTAAATTCTCAAGTGCTTCAACCTCTGCGGATTTTCCCTGGTCGCTGGTATGCGAGGCAGCTGCAGCTAATTGCCAATCCTCAACCTCTGTATTTGAAAGTTGTGGGCGCCGCTGATCTTTACGATAGCTATTAATAAATGTTGTAGTTAATACTCGATAAAGCCATGCCTTTAAATTAGTCCCGGCTTCGAATTGATGAAAGGATGCAAAAGCTTTTAAATAAGTATCTTGTACTAAATCTTTGGCATCATCGGGGTTTTTTGTGTAACGCATAGCAGCTGCATACAACTGATTTGTGTAGGCAAGGGCATCTCGCTCGAAGCGCGTCGCGCGTTCGGCTGGGCTTTCCTTAACCAACTCAGTAGATGTCATCACCGTAAGGCTATCTCGCAACCTATGGTTTTCGCATTTTTTGCGGCGCTCGCGTACTGGGAATTAAAATAGAGTTTCGGGCTCGCCGAGTTCAATTTCCTTAATCAGATCTGGGTTATTTACCGCGACCGTATTCACCGCACTGGAAACTGGAACTGGAACCAAGCCCGCCGCAGGATCTTCATGCTGCATTAAGCCCTGTAGAACAGCTACATCATGCAGCTTTGGATCAAGCCATTCACCCCAACGATCCTTAGCCATCATCACTGGCATCCGACTATGAATTGTTGCTAATTCTCCTACTGCTTCTCGAGTAATGATCGATGCACTCTCGATGATTTGGCCATCGGGTGATCGCCAACTACTCCAGAGCCCGGCGACTGAAAGGGATTGGTTATCTGCCCCAGAAATATAAAAAGCTTGTTTTGGTTTATAGCGACCGAGGGCTGTGGCCCATTCGTAATAACCCTGAACTGGAATCAAACATCTGGTAGTGCGAAATGCATTTCTAAAAGTTGGTTTCTCATGAATGGATTCCGAGCGGGCATTTATTGCATGTGATTGCGAAGCCCGTGCTTCGGCAATAGTTTTATACCAATTTCCAATCAAGCCCCAAGAAGCAATTGCTAATTCGCGGTGAGCACCATTTTCGCGCACTATGTAAATCGGATTTGTCGGCGCGATATTCCAACTAGCTGGCAACGAATACGCAGGTACTGCCCCATGGGCCGAAAATTGTTCGACTAATTCCTGCATTTGATGGGTCTGTACAAAGCGGCCGCACATATGCGCAACGCTAGCGCAATCGCCAACCCAGTAGAGTTTGCATATGACTTCAGCGCAGGTTTCTGGAAATTGGCCAGCCATATTTCGTGGCCCCCAGCCAATCAGCGCTACCGTCACAATTCCGGGCTCAAAATCAGTTACAAACCGTGCCCTGATTTTGGCGGCACAAGCAACTACTCCGTCGCTAATCCGTCGCCCGCTAATTTCGCGCGATAGCGAACTAATGGTTGCCGGACTACGTGAATTAGGAATTTCGATTATCGAAACTACAGTTGATGGCGATGCAACTTGGCAGATTACGCCTGGCAAAATGCGTGGCCCCGTGAAAATTAATGTTGGTAATGCCGGAACCGTCATGCGTTTCTTACCACCACTATCAGCGCTGGCAACTGGTTCGGTGGCTTTCGATGGCGACCCTCGTTCGCATGAGCGTCCACTTGGCCCAGTAATTAAGGCGCTTGAAGATTTAGGAATTTCAGTTGCCCACGATGGTCGTTACAGCTTGCCGCTAACTTTAAATGGCACTGGCGAGATTCCAGGTGGCTCACTTGAGATTGATGCGAGCGCTTCTAGTCAATTCTTATCGGCACTTCTGTTAATTGGCCCAAGCATGACGAATGGCATAACCGTTAAACACGTTGGCGGCGCACTTCCATCGATGCCACACATTGACATGACGGTAGATATGTTGCGCTTCTTTGGTGCCACTGTTGAAGTTGATGCCGCAAATAATATTTGGCGAGTAGCACCTGGAAAATTACTTGGTCAAGATTTTGTAATCGAACCTGATTTATCAAACGCTGCACCATTCTTATCAATAGCCATGATCTGTGGTGGCGATGTAACGATTGCTGATTGGCCAAAACAAACTACGCAACCTGGCGATCAACTGCGTGACATCTTGACGCAGATGGGCGCCAAAGTTGAATTTGTATCAGCTGGCTTGAAATTAACTGGCACTGGTGCAATTCACGGTATCGATATTGATTTGCATGAGGTTGGCGAATTAACTCCTGCAATCGCAGCTCTTTGTGCTTTAGCTGATTCACCTTCACATTTACGCGGAATCGGACATCTTCGCTTGCATGAAACTGATCGTCTGGCTGCGTTAACTGCTGAAATTAACGCCCTGGGTGGCAATGTGAGTGAAGAAGAAACTGCGCTTCATATAACTCCAGCGCCACTTCATGCTGGCATTTTCCATACTTACGAAGATCATCGTTTAGCTACTGCCGGGGCCGCGATTGGTTTAGTAGTGCCAGGTATTGAAGTCGAAAATATCGCGACTACCCGCAAAACATTGCCTGATTTCCCTGGCCTCTGGAGTTCACTTACTGCATGAGTAAGCGCGAATACGACGAATCTGATGCACGTGTGCGCCCAGCACCAAGCACGCGCCGCCGCACAAAAGATCGACCTGCTCATGCCGATGCAATCTTTTCTCTAGTAACTGCCGTAGATCGTGGTCGAACAACTTGCATTACTGATGACGGCGTAATTGTTACTGCTATGAAAGCTCGTGAACTCGGACCGAAGTCTGTAGTAGTCGGAGACCGCGTAGGTTTAGTCGGCGATGTTAGTGGCAAGACTGATTCTTTGGCGCGCATCGTGACAATTACTGAGCGCCGTAATTCACTGAGTCGCACAGTTGATGATGCAGCCAAAGTTGAACGCACCATCGTTGCCAATATTGATCAATTAGTAATTGTGGTTGCGGCAACTAATCCACCACCTCGTCGCGGCTTAATCGATCGCTTCTTAGTTAGCGCATTTAACGAAGGCATTGCGCCAATTATTTTGGTAACTAAAACAGATTTGGGTGAGATTCCAGAATTTATGCAAGAATACAAAACCCTTGGCGTGCAGATCTTCACAACTGCAATCAAGACCGAAAGCAAAGAAGCTGACTTACAGAAATTGCATGCGATGCTAACTGGCAAAATTTCAGTTTTAGTTGGTCACTCAGGTGTTGGTAAATCAACTTTGATTAATGCCATCGTGCCTGAAGCAGATCGTGCAACTGGAGTTATTAACGATATTTCTGGCCGTGGTCGTCACACATCATCAAGTGCGGTTGCTTTGCCACTATTTTCACCCGCACACGTCGGTGCAATTGGTTGGGTAATTGATACCCCCGGTATTCGAGCCTTTGGTCTTTCACACATTGATCCAAATCGCATCGTTGCCGCCTTCGAAGATCTCAGCCCGATTGCCGCAACCTGTATGACAAATTGCGCTCATCATGGTGCGGGCTGCCAATTAGATATCTGGGCTGCGCCAAATGGTGTGATTGATCCGATGCGAGCAGCTCGAGTTGCGAGTTTGCGCTCACTCTTAGATGCCCCGAAGGTCGAGATCGAGCAATAGAATCGACTCATTATGAGCGCAAAATACTCGTTGGAATCTGATTTAGAGCTCGCCCTTGAGCTGGCAGCAATAGCTGATGAAATCACGATAGCCCGTTATTTAGCTCAAGATTTAGTTGTCTCAACTAAGCCAGATAACACTCCAGTAACTGATGCCGATAAAGCAACTGAAGAAGCGCTGCGCAAACATTTAGCAGTCACCCGACCAGAAGATGGTTTAGTAGGTGAAGAATTTGGTAATGAGAATAAAGAAGCTGCTCGATATTGGGTGATGGATCCAATTGATGGCACTAAAAATTTCATGCGCGGTGTTCCAACTTGGGCAACGTTAATTGGTTTAGTAGAACGACAAATTGATGGCAGTGAAAAAGTAATTGTTGGCGTGGCCAGTTCCCCCGCCCTTTCACGTCGTTGGTTCGCAAGTAGCGGCAATGGCGCTTTCACAACTTTAAATAACAGCGCTCCTCGCAAAATTAGCGTTTCTAAAGTTTCGGAACTTTCAAATGCTTCGATTGCCTACTCAGACTTCCAAGGTTGGAGTGATCGTTTAGTAAAGTTTCAGAATTTGATCAGCACATGTACGCGTTCGCGTGGTTACGGAGATTTCTGGTCACATATGTTGGTCGCTGAAGGCGCAGTTGATATCGCTGCCGAACCATCGCTAGCGCTTTGGGATATGGCAGCTCTTGATGTAATCGTGCGCGAAGCTGGTGGAACTTTTTCAAATCTAATGGGCGATGATGGCCCATTCGGCGGTAGTGGAATTTCTACAAATACCCTGCTTCACTCTAAAGTTATGGCGGCCCTAAATTGATCTATACCTTCAAAGTAAGTGGAATGACTTGTTCTTCTTGCGTAAATAGTATTGAAGGAGCGCTCAATTCAATTCCTGGCGTTAAAGCTACCGTTAGCTTTGCAACCGAATCCGTTCATGTTAATGCTGAAGATGGCGTGGCCACCAAAGTACTGATTGCTGCTATTAAAAGCGCCGGATATAGCGCCACACTTGTTACGGATCCTTCGCAATTAGCCCTTCATAGCAAGCGTTCTGGGCTGGCTTTAGCTCTTTCTATTCTTTTCGCGGTCCCAGCTATCGCTATCTCTATGGTCATGAGCTGGCATCACTCTATCGATATGTTTGTGCACGATCAGCTAGATGCATTTGGTTTGCCCCATCCGCTCTATTCTCCAACAGCCTGGGTTGCAATTGGTTTAACGGCTCCGCTTATTCTTTTAGTGGCATTTCCGATTCACCGAGCGGCATTTAATAATTTTTTAGTTTTTATAATCCCTAAACGCAATGGTGCGTTAACCATGGATAACTTGGTTTCACTTGGATCATTGACGGCATTTGGTTGGTCGATCTATGCCAACTCAACTGGCAATGGTGATGTATATACCGAAGTAGCAGCTGGCGTTCTACTGTTTGTAATACTTGGTCGCTACTTAGAAGCGCGAGCCAAATCTTCGGCCGGTAGCGCTCTTCAGTCGCTACTCGAACTTGGCACCAAAGAAGTAACGGTTATTCGCTCTGGTCAAGAAGTAATTATTCCAATTGCAAATTTGCAAGTTGGTGACGAATTCTTGGTTAAACCTGGCGAACGAATTGCAACAGATGGCGAAGTTATTTCTGGAAACAGCTCAGTTGATAACTCGATGATCACGGGCGAATCACTGCCTATTGAAGTTAAACCAGGTTCGAAAGTTATCGGCGCTACTCTTAATCACAACGGTCGAATAACTGTTAGAGCTACTCGCATTGGTGGCGATACCGAATTGGCACGAATCACGGCAATGGTTTTATCAGCTCAAGGCGGACGTTCGCCTATTCAAACACGAGTAAATAAAATTAGTGCGATTTTCGTTCCAGTTGTTACTTTGGTAGCAATCGCTACAGGTTTAGCTTGGTATTTGTATGACTCGCAACTAACTAATGCAATCGCAACTGGTATCGCAGTGCTAGTAATTGCCTGTCCTTGCGCTCTTGGTTTAGCGACTCCGGTTGCCTTGATGGTGGCATCTGGTCGCGGCGCACAGCGTGGAATAGTGATTTCTGCCCCTAGCGCGCTCGAGGCAGCCCGCGGGATTGATCGAGTAATACTAGATAAAACCGGCACATTAACTACTGGCCAAATGAAAGTTAGTTCTGCCACGGTCTCATTAGGCGCAGCTGCGCAATTAGCGCAGATTTATCCGGAGCTAATCAAGGAGGCAACTTTCTTGTCTTCTGCTCTTTCAATTGAAAGTCAGAACACTCATCCAGTCGGTCAAGCAATTGCCGAACACATTGCTGCACAAGGAATTAAGTCAACAACTGTTACGGATTACTCGGTATCGCCAGGTAATGGCGCAGCCGGACGAGTGAATTTAGGAATGCACTCCCCCGTAGTTTTAATTGGTTCGCCAGCAGCAGTTGCACATAGCAGCGTTGAATTCCATCCGGAAATACAAGCTGCTGTTAACGCAGCCCAAGCACAAGCACTGACTGTTTCAGTCATGGCTTGGGATGGCATCGCAGTTGCGGTGTTTGCTGTTGGCGATGAGATTAAAGGCGATGCGGCTGAAACGATTTCTAAATTTAAAGCAATGGGTATTTCACCTTGGTTGGTAACTGGTGATTCACCAGGCGTTGCACACGCAGTGGCGCTTAAAGTGGGAATTGATATTAGCCAAGTGACAGCTGCAGCTTCACCTGAAAGTAAGTTAGCCGCACTCACAAATTTACATTCCAAGGGTCATAAAGTCTTAATGGTTGGCGATGGCATCAATGATGCTGCCGCCCTGGCAGCCGCTGACTTAAGCATGGCAATGGGTACCGGCACTGATACTGCAATTGCAGCTGCCGATATAACTTTGATGCGGCCTGATCTAAATGCCGCAATTGATGCGTTGCAATTATCAGAACGCACGATCAAGATTATTAAAGGCAACTTAACTTGGGCATTTGCTTACAACGTAATTGGTATTCCAATTGCAGCTGCCGGCT
>CAZFZK010000020.1:0-14444 GCA_964523605.1 uncultured Candidatus Planktophila sp.
TGTCAGCATTGATGATCTGTTGCGCCATTACCCACGTCGCTATGTAGTTCGCGGTGAACTAACCGATATTGCGCTGTTAAATGCTGGCGATGAAGTAACTATTTTGGCTGAGGTGCTTTCTGCGAGCAATCGGCCAATGCGCGGTCGTAAAGGCGGAATTCTTGAAGTAATAGTTACCGATGGCAGCGCCAAACTATCGCTGACCTTCTTTAATCAAGCTTGGCGCGAGAAAGAGTTAAAGCCAGGCAGACAAGGTTTATTTGCGGGCAAGATCGGTGTTTTTAATGGCAAACGCCAACTAACACATCCGGATTACGAGATGGTGCCCGATGGCAGTGATGTCGATGATGCCGTCGCACAATTCGCGGGCAAGTTTCTCCCAATCGATTCTGCGACATCAAAACTACCTTCGTGGAAAATTGCTAAGTGCATCGAATTGGCCATTGATTCACTTGATGAGGTACCTGATCCGCTACCAAACTATCTACGCGAACGCTTGGGGTACCCAACGCTGCGCGAAGCCCTAGTAAACTTGCACAAACCAACCGATTTAGATTTAGCTGATTTGGCCCGCGAACGTTTAACTTTCGATGAAGCATTCTTGCTGCAATTGTTGTTAGTTAAACGACGTGCTGCTGCAAGAGCGCTAACTGCAACAGCTCGACCAATTCGAACCGGTGGATTGCTCGAAGCATTCGATAAGTCATTGCCCTTTAAATTAACTGGCGGACAGTCGGCAGTGGCAAAAGAGATTGAAGAAGATTTAGCTGCCGGTCATCCGATGCATAGATTGCTGCAAGGAGAAGTTGGTTCCGGTAAAACAATTGTGGCTCTGCGAGCAATGCTCGCAGTAGTAGATAGCGGGGGACAAGCAGCACTTCTTGCGCCTACCGAAGTATTGGCCGCGCAACATTTGCGAACTATAGAAAAATTATTGGGTCCGTTAGCTCTTGGCGGCCAACTTGGAAGCGCTGAAAATGCAACGCAAATAACTTTGATTACTGGCTCGCAGAGTGCAGCAGCTCGCAAAGACGCACTGGCATTAGCTGCATCAGGTGATGCTGGAATTGTGATTGGAACTCACGCATTACTGAGTCAGACGGTTAAATTTAACGATCTTGGTTTGATCGTGGTCGATGAGCAACACCGGTTCGGAGTTGAGCAACGTGATGCGCTGAAAACCAAAGCCAAGCTGCCGCCACACTTACTGGTAATGACAGCAACGCCTATCCCGCGTACTGTCGCAATGACGGTGTTCGGCGATTTAGATGTTTCGACGCTACGAGAATTGCCACTGGGTAGGTCGCCAATTTCTACGCACGTGATCCCAGTTTTGGAAAAGCCCGCTCATTTAGAACGTGCGTGGTCTCGAATAAAAGAAGACGTGGCCAACGGTCATCAGGCATACATAGTTGCACCGCGAATTAGTGCCGGTACGCCCGAGGATGCTGATTTAGATTTCCTTTATGGCGAGGAGAGCAAGAGCATGGCAAGTGTTGAAGAACTTGCCCCAGAACTACATGGCGGAGCGCTGAAAGGACTTAAGCTCGCTCCACTTCATGGCCGTCAAACCAGTGAATTAAAAGATGCCACGATGAAAGCCTTTGCTGCAGGTGAAATTGATGTTTTAGTTTCAACAACGGTAATTGAAGTTGGCGTAGATGTACCAAATGCCACCATCATGGTGATTATGGATGCAGATCGATTTGGTGTTTCACAGTTGCACCAGTTGCGCGGTCGTATCGGTCGCGGAAGTGCGCCAGGTTTATGTCTACTGGTTACAGGCGCTGAACCAGAAACGCCGGCTCGGATCCGCTTAGATGCAGTTGCGGCAACTCAAGACGGTTTTGAACTCTCCCGAATTGACCTCGAGCAGCGCCGCGAAGGTGATGTCATGGGTGCTTCGCAATCTGGCGCTAAATCAAAGTTGCGATTATTGAGAGTCTTACGCGATGAGGCGATGATTGAAAGTGCGCGTGATGAAGCCACAGCATTGATAGAGCAAGACCCAGCTTTGAGTTATGAAAGTGAATTAGCTAAAGCTCTAGCTCAATTAGAATCTGATACTGCTAGTGAATTCATTGATCGGGGATAGTTAGTTATGCGAATTATTGCCGGTGTAGCTAAAGGGCGACCTTTGGCAAGTGTTGCCGACGCAACCCGACCAACTTCAGACCGAGCTCGCGAAGCTATTTTTTCATCGCTAACTTCTGAGTTTGGTGAATTTGTCGGACTCAATTTCTTAGATCTTTTTGCTGGTAGCGGTGCTATTGGGCTAGAGGCTCAGTCACGCGGTGCGTCAATTGTGCATGCAGTTGAAAAAGATTTTGGCGCACAAAGAACTATAAACGAAAACATAGAAATTGTTGCTGCCGCAAAACCAGCCGGTAAATTTCAGCTCTTCACAATGAGCGCTGAACAATTTGTGAAAGCTCCAGCAAAGATTAAATATGAGATTGTCTATGTTGATCCACCTTATGATTATCCAAATAACGATCTTGAAGAAGTGTTAAGCAATTTGCATCTGGGAGATTTCTTAAGTGATGATGCGCTTATTGCAGTTGAGCGAACTAGCCGGTCCAAAGAGCCAAACTGGCCCATCGGATTTGAACTGGCAAGAAGTAAAAATTATGGCCAAGCCACTATTTACTATTTAAATCACGCATAAAGCCCAGCGTGAAACTGAGCGAAGAAATGGCTTACTTCGCAATACCTTGCTAGCGTTTACCTCATGAAACGCGCCGTATGCCCAGGATCATTTGATCCCATTACTTATGGACATCTCGACATCATTGAGCGCGCCAGTGCGCAATTTGATGAAGTCATCGTTGCAGTGGGTAACAATCGAGCCAAAGAAGGCTATTTCACAGTTGAAGAGCGCATGGCAATGATTGCCGAAACAACAGCAAAGTTTGGCAATGTGAAAGTAGATTCTTGGAAAGGTTTACTCGGCGAATATTGCAAGGCAAATAATATTGACGTAATTATTAAAGGTTTGCGCGCCATGTCGGATTTTGATTACGAACTGCAAATGGCTCAAGTTAATTTGCAAGGTTCTGGCGTTGAATCAATGTTCATGGCCACATCGCCAGCCCATTCATTTTTATCATCGTCGTTGATCAAAGAGTTAGCTCATTACAACGGTGATGTTTCAAGCATGGTTCCACCAGTTGTGAATGCGGCCTTAAAAGCCCGGGAAGCAGGTAAATAACATGGAATCTCTAGAGAATTTAAATGCCGCTATTCAGCAAGTTGAAGAAGCCCGCGGAGTACCACTTTCAGCATCTTTCGTGCTGCACCGTGGTGAATTCCTAGAGTTACTAGATCTGATTAAAGACGGTTTACCTAAAGATCTAGAGTACGCACAACAAATAATTGCACAACGTGACCAGATCATCGAAGAAGGTCACCAAAATGCTGAGGCGCTAATCGCAAATGCTCGCGAAGAAGTTGCCCAAATGATCGAGCAAACTGCCATTGTTAAAGCTGCTCGCGAAGAGTCCAAACGCATTTTGGCGCAAGGACGCGAAGCTGCCGAAGATGAACGTGCCGAAGTTGAAAAGTATATTGATTCGCGACTTGCCACTCTTGAAGTTATTTTAAATAAAACGATGGATGCGGTGACACGCGGCCGCGAAAAATTAGCAGGCGCAGATGAACGTGACGTTCTCTCACAACTTGCTGACGATAAATAATTAAGGCTGGTTAACAAAGTTATGTCACGTCCTGAACGCGTTTATGAGCTAAATACTTACGAGCTACCGCGGCGTGCCGGCGAAATGAAGGAATACTCCTTAGATTTAGAAATTCTTGAGCGCGTTGGCGTTGAATTAATGGCAGTACCTGTCGGCGAAGTAATTGAAGTTGATCTGCGCCTGGAATCTGTAACAGAAGGAATTCTGGCAACCGGGCAGATTTATGCAGTGGCTAAAGGCGAATGCATCCGTTGCCTAGACCCAATTGAAATTGAATTAAATCGCACAATGCAAGAGCTATATCGTTACGAGCCAACTAATGATCGCGGTGGTCGTAAGAAAAAGCGTGACGAAGACGAAGATTTAGATCTTGAAGAAGAGTTCATGATGGAAGGCGACATCCTTAACCTAGAGACTCCCATTCGAGATGCCCTGGTTTTAGCGCTACCCGTTAACCCGCTCTGCGATATCGATTGCTTAGGGCTATGTCCTGAATGCGGAGAGAAGTGGGCAATCCTGCCGCAAGACCATGCCCACGAGGCGGTAGATCCGCGCTGGAAGGCGCTAGGCGGGCTGGATTTCCCGATTGAGCCTAAATAGGGAATACTTACTCACCTACCGCGCCCACCTAAGCTCGGTTCTCCAGATATTTATTTTGTGAAGGAAGTGCATCGTGCCAGTACCAAAGCGAAAGATGTCGCGTTCAAAGACGCGCTCACGTCGAAGCATGTGGAAAACAACTGCAGCTGCACTAGCGGCTTGCCCACAGTGCCAACAGCCAAAGCTTCAGCACACAGCATGCCCAACCTGCGGTACTTACAACCGTCGTCAGGTACTTGAGGTCTGATCTGTATTCAGCGCTAACCAAGCAGATCGGATTTGAAGTTGATCCGGTTCTTCTTGAATTAGCGTTTACGCATCGCTCTTTTGCTTACGAAAGCGGTGCGAAAGAAACAAATGAACGCCTTGAATTCTTAGGTGATTCAGTTCTTGGTCTAATCGTTACTGAAGAACTTTATTTGAAGTATCCCGATCTCGACGAATCTCGTTTATCACCATTGCGTTCAGGCATTGTAAATATGCGCGCGCTTGCCGATATTGCTCGCACATTGCAGTTAGGAAAATACATACGCCTCGGTCGCGGTGAAGAAACTACTGGCGGTCGTGATAAGAATTCACTTTTAGCCGACGCTCTTGAAGCGCTAATTGGCGCGGTGTACTTAGATTTAGGTTTTGAAAAAAGCACACAACTGGTTCGCTCATTAATTGCTGATACCTTAGAAAGTGCAATCGCTAAAGGTGCTGGCCTTGATGGCAAGACTGCGCTTCAAGAATTCGCTGCTGCTAATGGCAGAGGCGTACCTGAGTATTCAGTTACCGAAGACGGCCCTGATCATGACAAAAGTTTTAAAGCAGCAGTGGCACTTGGTGGTGTAGTAGTTGGCCAAGGCGAAGGCAAGAGCAAGCGCGAAGCTGAGCAATACGCAGCACGAGGTGCATACGAACTTCTTAAAGCCGAAAACTTTTTAAAAGATGCCGGAACTTCCGGAAGTTGAAACGGTCCGACGCGGTTTAGAGCGTTGGGTGATCGGTAAGAAGTTTAAAAATATTCAGGCGTTACATCCTCGGGTTCAGCGCCCCGATTCGTGGGCTCCGATTACCTCTCTCGAAGGTGCGAAAGTCATTGGTATTAACCGCCGCGGTAAGTTCTTATGGTTTGAATTAGATCGCCCGCAAGTACTTATGGCACACCTCGGAATGAGCGGTCAGTTCCTAGTTCAACCAATCGGCAAAGTTGATGAACGCCATGTGCGGGCCAGATTCACATTGGCTGGTGGGTTACAGAAGAACCGCGAACTTCGCTTCATTGATCAGCGCACTTTTGGGTGGCTGGCCGTTGATAATTTAACAGAGGGCATTCCAACAATGGCTGCGCATATTGCGCCAGATTTATTTGATCCAAATTTTGATCAGCCTAGCGTTGTCGCGAATCTTCGAACTCGCAAGAGCAAAATCAAGAGTGCAATTTTGGATCAGCAAGTTTTGAGTGGAATCGGAAATATTTATGCCGATGAATCTCTTTGGGCTGCGAAAATTCATCCAGAACGTATTTGTAGTGAACTATCCGCCAAAAAAGTTAACTTACTAATCGATAGTGCTCGTGAAATCATGGCTAGAGCTTTGGAATCTGGCGGAACTTCATTCGATGATCTCTACATAAATGTAAATGGAGAAAGCGGTTACTTTGAGGTTCAACTAGAGGTTTATGGTTGTGAAGGTGAACCATGTTCTAGATGTGGCAGATTGATAAAAAGAATTTCTTTCGCAAATCGTTCTTCTCATTTCTGCCCGTACTGTCAGAAGTAGAGCCTGCGGCAAGGTAGGTTTGCCGCGTGTATTTGAAGAGCATCACGCTCAAGGGCTTTAAGTCCTTCGCGTCATCGACGACCCTGCGCCTTGAGCCAGGTATCACCTGTGTGGTCGGTCCGAACGGCTCTGGTAAATCCAATGTGGTCGATGCCCTTACCTGGGTTATGGGTGAGCAAGGTGCGAAGTCACTGCGCGGCGGCAAAATGGAAGACGTTATTTTCGCTGGAACAAGCGGGCGTTCACCACTTGGTCGAGCCGAAGTTTCTTTAACTATTGATAATTCTGATGGCGCGTTACCAATTGATTATGCCGAGGTAACTATTTCTAGAATTTTATTCCGTAGCGGTCAAAGTGAATATCAAATTAATGGTGAAGCTTCACGCCTATTAGATATCCAGGAGCTACTCAGTGACTCGGGCATTGGTCGCGAAATGCACGTCATCGTTGGTCAAGGTCAACTTGATGCGATCTTAATGGCAACACCTGAAGAACGTCGTGGATTTATTGAAGAAGCAGCCGGAGTTCTAAAGCATCGTAAACGCAAAGAGAAAGCGCTGCGCAAATTAGATTCAATGCAGACCAACATGGCGCGCGTTCAAGACTTAACTGTTGAGCTTCGTCGTCAATTAAAACCACTGGGTCGTCAAGCCGAAGTTGCTAAGAAAGCAGCAACTATTCAAGCTGATTTGCGCGATGCCAAGCTGCGTTTGTTGGCTGATGACTACATCGAACTTTCCAAAACTCTTACGGCCGAAGTTGCTGATGAAACTGCACTACGTGAAAAACGTTCTTTAGTTGAGGCTGAACTAGATCGAGTTCGACGTCGCGAAGAAGAGTTAGATTCACAGGCAGCAGTAGATAGCCCACGATTGGTACAAGCACAGGAGACTTTCTACCAATTAAATTCTTTGCGCGAAAAGTTCCGCGGAACCCAAAGTTTGGCTCAAGAGCGCTCACGCTTTTTAGCTGAAGAAGCCGAAGAAGCGCGTACTGCAGGTAGAGATCCCGAGGCGCTTGAAGCAGAAGCTCAGACTTTGCGCGGCGAAGAATCTCAATTGCAAACAGTTGTACAGATTTCTCGTACTAACCTAACCGAAGCATCACAAGCTCTGGCGACAGCCGAGGCAGCGTTAGTAGCCGAAGAGAATCGCATTGCGGCCGCACTACGAGCGATTGCAGATCAGCGCGAAGGAACTGCTCGTCAAGAAGGCCACATCAAGTCATTAGCAGCACGCCTTGATGCGATGTCTGAAGAAATTGCTCGGTTAACCAAAGCCCGCGATGAAGCAGCTAATCGTCGAGATCTTGCTCAACGTGAGTACGCAACTCATGAATTAGAAATTGCGAGCGCTGATTCAGGTGAACTTGGGTTAGATGCCGCATTTGAAAGTGCCAAGTCAGCGCTAGCCACTGCACGTGATGAACATCAGAAACTCGTTGATGCTGAACGTATTGCTGATCGCTCTCGCAATTCACTTGAATCAAAACTTGAAGCGCTAGAACTATCTGCGCAACCCCGAAATGGTGCAGCTGCACTTTTGCGTGAACCTCGCGGTCTGGCAACTCTAGGTTCTCTAGCTTCTTTAATTGAAATTGATGCTGGTTGGGAAAACGCGGTAGCGGCGGCACTCGGTCAGTTAGCCGATGCAATTGTGGTGCAAGATATTTCGGCGGCAATTACTGCGCTAAGTACTTTGCGCAATGAAGATCTCGGACAAGCCGACGTTTTGGTTCACCACAACCAAGGCAGCAATTCAGCAGCACTTGCTGGCGGCCTAACCTCGATTACAGCGCATATTCGTTCTAGCTCGGTTTCTGATTTGATCTCAGATCTGCTGGGCAAAACAGTAGTAACCGAAACTGCCACCGAAGCTGCTGACATTTTGCGCAACCACCCAGAACTAACTGTGGTGACACGCGATGGTGATTTCTTTACCAAGTCTCGTGCTCGTGGTGGTTCCAAAAACACCAACTCGTTAATCGAAGTAAAAGCTCTTATTGAAAAACTGCGCGATGAATTACAAACGATTACTAATGAATGTGATCGCTTAAAGTTTGCGATTAGTTCAGCGGCTCAGGAAATCGAAAGCAAGCAATCAGCTTTCGATGTAGCTCTTTCTAAGTTAAATGAATCTGATGCTCGAATTGCTGCAATAACCGAACAATTAGCAGTCGCCGGCCAACACATGAAATCGGCCACGGCTGAGGTAGAACGGTTGAATTCAGCTATTGCAGAAACATCAACGGCAAAGAGTCGCGATGAAGGTGAATTGCAATCAGCCCAGAGCCAGTTAACGCAGTCAGGCGAAATCGCTGATCCAGATCATTCACAAGCTGATGCTTTGCGCGAGAAAGTTTCTGGCTTACGAACAAGCGAAGTAGAAGCCCGTCTTGCGGTACGCACCAGTGAAGAGCGTCTTGATTCTCTCGCTGCTCGCATTAAAGCTCTTGAAGAAGCCGCAGTGTCAGAGCGCGAAGCATCTCAGCGTGCTGTTTCGCGTCGCGGCGCCCGTGCACGGGGTGCAGTTATCTCACAAGCTATTGCCGAAGCTGCTTACGAAGCGTTGATTCATATTGAACGATCTATTGCCAAAGCCGCAACTGAACGTGCCGCCCTAGAAGAAGCACGTTCGATTCGCGAAGGCGAAACTCTTTCTGCGCGCGCACGCAACCGCGAACTAACAGCTGAACTAGAAGTTCTAACTTCGAGTGTTCATAAAGATGAAATCGCACGTGCTGAACAAAGAATGCGCATTGAGCAACTCGAAACCAAGGCTGTTGAGGAACTTGGTATTGATACCGAAACTCTGGTTCGCGAGTACGGTCCTGATAATGATGTGCCAACATTTATTGAAAATGAAGCCGGCGAAATTATCACAACTGAATTAATCCCATATCGTCGCGATCAGCAAGAGAAGCGTTTGGCTGCGACAGAGCGCTCATTGACATTGCTCGGCAAAATTAATCCATTAGCTCTTGAGGAATACACCTCACTTGAAGAACGTCTAAAGTTCTTGGCTGAACAGCTAGAAGATTTAAAGAACACTCGTAAAGATCTCTTAGACATTGTAAAAGAAGTTGATGATCGAGTTCAGCAAATCTTCATGGAAGCTTTTGAAGCTACCGCTGAGCACTTTGAAACTATCTTTGCTCGACTATTCCCAGGTGGCGACGGTCGCTTAATTTTGACCAACCCGGATGACTTGTTTAATAGTGGCGTCGATGTTGAAGCTCGCCCACCTGGAAAGCGCATTAAACGTCTCTCACTTCTCTCTGGTGGTGAAAAATCTTTGACTGCCGTAGCAATGTTGATTGCGATCTTTAAGGCACGCCCAAGTCCGTTCTATGTAATGGACGAAGTTGAGGCAGCCCTTGATGATGCCAACTTAGGGCGTCTACTAGGCGTGCTGGAAGAACTTCGTGAAACATCGCAACTAATCATCATTACCCACCAGAAGCGCACAATGGAAATTGCGGATGCTCTTTATGGCGTGACCATGCGTGGTGACGGTGTAACTGAAGTAATTTCGCAGCGTCTGCGCGAATCAAATAGCGAATAAGTAGAGAATAAGTAGAGATGTATAGGCGCTGTTAACCATGGGCTTCTTCAAAAAGTTTCTCGCCAAAGTCACTCGCACTTCGTCGGTAACAGCTGCTGATTGGGATGAGCTTTACGCAGAATTAATTGCCTCTGACTTAGGCGCATCTTTAACTGATGTCATTCTGGCAACTGCGAAGAAAAGTAAATCTGAAGAACCAATTGAAGCGATTCGTGAAGCGCTAACTTCGCTACTAAGTTCAAAGCCACGTAGCTTGTCTCGATGCGACAACGGCTTAACCACAATCCTAGTTATTGGGGTTAATGGAACCGGTAAGACCACTTCAGTGGCAAAACTTGCCGCAAATATTTCTAACTCAGGTAGTCGAGTTTTGTTAGGGGCGGCTGATACTTTTCGAGCAGCTGCAGTCGAGCAATTACAAACTTGGGCAACACGCATTGGTCTTACCGTCATAACCGGAAAACCCAATGGCGAACCCGCAGCAGTGGCATTTGATAGCGCAACAAAAGCGCTAACTGATAATTATCAATATCTAATAATTGATACTGCTGGTCGCCTACAAAACAAAGCAGATCTAATGGCTGAGTTGGGAAAAATAAAGCGAGTAATTGAAAAAGTTACTCCAGTTAATGAAGTGCTATTAGTTGTAGATGCAACTACTGGACAAAATGGTTTGAGCCAAGCCAAGTTATTTTCCGAGGCCGTCGAAGTCACTGGCATCGTTTTAACGAAGCTAGATGGCAGTGCACGAGGCGGAATTGCCCTCGCGATTGAGCACGATCTCGATCTGCCGATTAAATGGATCGGTACGGGGGAGGCCATAGGCGATCTGACGCCTTTTGACCCGGAAATTTACATAACTGGCATTTTGGACGCTGAATAAACTGATCTTTTAACGCCCGCGTAACATTTCGGGTGAATTCCTGTAATCCAAGTAAGAGAGATTACCGCCATCTCAAAGGCGAGAATCGCGAAACTCTTCGAAAGTGATTATTCATGGATATTAGTACTGGTGATACCGCTTGGATGTTGGCAAGTTCTGCATTGGTCTTGCTAATGACTCCGGGCCTCGCATTTTTCTATGGCGGCATGGTCCGCACCAAAAGCGTTTTAAATATGATGATGATGTCAATGGCCACAGTTGGCATTGTCAGCATCATCTGGGTTATCTACGGCTATGAATTGGCTTTTGGCGCCGATGGAAAGTCTGCCTGGTATGGCGCTATCAAGATTTCTGATTTAGGAAATCAAGTTGGCGCAGTAGCTAACAACGGTGGCGAGTATCCGATTCCACTTCTTGTTTTTGCAGCATTCCAATTAATGTTTGCGATTATTACACCAGCACTTATTTCGGGTGCAATTGCTGATCGTGCGAAGTTTGTTCCGTGGACAATCTTTGTTGCGATCTGGACAACTGTGGTTTATTTGCCAGTTGCACACTGGGTATTTGCATTCGGCAACAAGGTCGGCGATGTCGTAACTGGAGCTGGATACCTAGCCGCCAAAGGGGTACAAGATTTCGCGGGCGGTACCGCAGTTCACATTAACGCCGGTGCTGCTGGTTTAGCACTTGCTTTAGTTCTGGGAAAGCGCGTTGGATGGCGCAAAGAATCAATGCGGCCACACTCATTGCCTTTGGTAATGCTTGGCGCTGGACTACTTTGGTTTGGTTGGTTCGGCTTTAACGCTGGTTCAGCTCTAGGTGCAAATGGAATCGCTGGTTTAGCATTCCTAAATACCCAAGTAGCTGCAGCAGCGGCACTAATCGGTTGGATCTTTGTGGAAAAAGTTCGCAACGGTCATGCAACAACTCTGGGCGCCGCATCTGGTGCGGTAGCTGGTTTAGTTGCAATCACACCAGCATGTGCATTCGTCGCACCTTGGGCAGCAGTAGTTATTGGCTTCCTCGCCGGCGTTATCTGCTCTGTCGCGGTTGGCATGAAGTACCTATTTAACTTCGATGATTCCTTAGATGTTGTCGGCGTGCACTTAGTTGGTGGAATCTGGGGTTCACTATCAATCGGACTATTCGGATCAAGCGCTGTCAACAGCATTGGTCTAGATGGCTTGTTCTTCGGAGGCGGAACCGCACTCCTTGGTAAGCAAGCACTTGCGGTTGCCATGGTTGCGGGTTACTCCTTCTTGGCTACTTTGATTATCGGCTTGGCAATTGAAAAGACCATCGGATTCCGTGTTTCCAAGGAATCTGAGTTAGAAGGCGTCGACTTCAATGAACATGCCGAATCTGCTTATGAAATGTCCGGTGCAACTCGTGGAGGTTCCTTAATATGAAACTAGTAACAGCAATTTTGAAGCCTCATAAGTTAGAAGAAGTAAAAGATGCCCTCGAAGCATTTGGGGTAAAAGGCATCACTGTTTCACAAGCAAGCGGCTTTGGTCGTCAACGTGGTCACACTGAGGATTACCGCGGTGCCGAGTACAAAGTTGATCTAATTGCAAAAGTTAGAGTTGAAGTTTTAGTTGATGACTCAGATTCCGATTCCGTGGTCGGAGTAATCGTCAAAGCGGCTTCAACTGGCTCGATTGGTGATGGCAAGGTATGGGTCACGCCCGTGGACGATGTGGTTCGCGTGAGAACCGGCGAGCATGGATCGGAAGCAATTTAGCCGCTAGCTGATTTAACTAGAGGGGCAGCAATAAGTAGGATGAGGCTATGTTCGAGTCTCTTGGCAATCGGTTCAGCAATGCATTTGCATCGCTGCGATCACGTGGAAAGTTATCTAATTCAGATATCTCAAATGTTTGCCAAGAGATTCGACAAGCTTTACTTGATGCCGACGTAGCGTTATTGGTCGTTGAAGATTTTGTAAACAAAATTGAAGTTCAGGCGAAAGCAGCCTTAACGGATCTGCAAGCGGGCGCCAACCAAGCCCAAGCGATTTTTGAAATCGTTAACAAAGAGCTTGTTGAATTACTCGGTAGCCAAGCCCGTCGCGTTCGTTTAGCAAAAGTAGCGCCTACGGTAATCATGCTGGCTGGTTTACAAGGTGCTGGTAAAACAACTTTGGCTGGAAAGTTAGCCAAGTATTTTGCCGACCAGGGCGATACCCCAATTTTGGTTGCCTCAGATTTACAACGTCCAAATGCGGTAACCCAATTACAAGTTGTCGGTCAGAACGCAGGAATCCCGGTGTTCGCCCCGCAGCCTGGCAATGGTGTCGGCAATCCAGTTGAAGTAGCGCGCGAAGGTATTGCATTCGCTAAAGCAAAATTACATAACATCGTAATTGTTGATACGGCCGGACGACTTGGTGTTGATGCAGAGTTAATGCAAGAAGCAAAAGATATTCGCGATGCAATTTCGCCCGATGAAATTCTCTTTGTTGTTGATGCTATGACAGGCCAAGATGCTGTTCGCACAGCTAAGGCTTTCCAAGATGGCGTTGGTTTCGATGGGGTAGTGCTGACCAAGTTAGATGGCGATGCTCGCGGTGGCGCTGCGCTTTCGATCGTTACGCAAACTGGCAAGCCAATCATGTTTGCGTCCACTGGCGAAAAATTAGCGGACTTTGATTTATTCCATCCAGATCGCATGGCATCACGTATTTTGGGTATGGGCGATGTCGCAACACTTGCCGAACAAGCTAAGAAAGCTTTCAGTGGCGAAGGCGCCGCGAAGATGGAAGAAAAATTCGCACGTGGCGATGACTTCACACTCGAAGATTTCCTAGAGCAGATTTCGGCGATGTCGAAAATGGGTTCAATGGGCAAGATTTTGGGCATGTTGCCTGGCGCGGGTGCGATGAAGAAACAGATCGAGAATTTCGATGAGTCCGAAATCGTGCGCACCAAAGCAATCGTGCAATCGATGACGCCAACTGAGCGCCGCGATCCAAAAGTTCTAAATGGTTCGCGTCGTGCTCGCATTGCCGCTGGTAGTGGCCGCCAAGTATCGGAAGTGAATTCATTGGTTGAGCGATTTACTCAGGCTCAGAAAATGATGAAGCAGATGCGTAATGGCAAAGTTCCTGCGGGCATGCCGGCTGGAATGGGCCTTCCGCCAGGGGCAGCGCTGCCGCCCGGATCCTTTGCCGGAATGAGCGCGCCAAAGAAGGGCAATCAGCCACCTAAGAAGAAATCCCGCTCCGGAAACCCCGCTAAACGCGCAGCCGAGGAGCAGGGCTAGACGCCTACTCGATTTCGTATCTGAGCCTGAAACTGGCAAGATTGGCCTCCTGTGACAGGGCCCTCTATCCCTGGCACTACTTAAGTCCAAAGCGCGTTCTTGATTAGCTTCGCACCCCGCTGAAGCAGATTAAGTACGACATACATTTACAGGAGTAATACTTACTTGGCTACAAAAATTCGTTTAATGCGCATGGGCAAAATCCGCACCCCATTTTTCCGTATCGTTGTTACAGATGCTCGTAAAGCTCGCAACGGACTTTCAATTGAAGAAATTGGTCGCTACGTTCCAGGACAAGAACCATCTCTAATTCAAGTTAACTCAGAGCGCGCTCAATACTGGTTAGGCGTTGGCGCACAGCCATCTGCTGCAGTTGAAGCACTTCTAAAGGTGACCGGTGATTGGCAGAAGCACAAGGGTCTTCCAGGAACTGAAGGAACTCTGCGCGTTGCAGCGCCTAAGCCAGCTAAGAGCGTTGCTTACGAAGCCGCTGTTAAGCAAGCAATGGATGAACCAAAGGAAGGCGCCACAACTCTTAAGAAGAAGGCGCAAGAGAAGCTTGCTGCAAAGGCAAACCCTGTAGAGGAAGTAGCAGCCGTTGAAGAAACTGTTGTTGTGTCCGAGCCAGTAGTTGAAGATGTTGCAGTGTCAGAACCAGAAACAGAGAATGCT
>CAZFZK010000021.1:0-2287 GCA_964523605.1 uncultured Candidatus Planktophila sp.
TGGCCATATTCAACCGCTGAATATGGATGATCAAGATGGAGGTACAGATGCATAAAAAGCGTCTGTTTTCGCAGATAGCAGTTGCCTCAGTTGCAGCGCTAATTCTTGCTGGTTGTTCAAGTAGCAATGATGCCGCCTCAAGCAGCGGAGTTCCTGATGTCCCAATGATGGAAAAACTTGGCGCAGGTGAAGGTCAAGTAAATCTAGTTGCTTGGGCAGGATATGTTGAAAATGGTTCGACCGATAAAAACGTTGACTGGGTTACTGGCTTCGAAAAAGAAACTGGTTGCAAAGTAAATGTGAAGACCGGTTCAACTTCAGATGAAATGGTCGCCTTAATGAAGACTGGCGAATATGACGTCGTATCAGCTTCTGGTGATGCTTCACTCCGATTGATTTACGGCGGAGATGTTGCCCCAGTTAATACAGATTTGATTCCTAACTATGCAGATATTTTTGAGAATCTAAAGCTGCAGCAATGGAACTCAGTTGATGGCGTTTCCTACGGTGTTCCTCACGGACGCGGTGCGAATCTGTTGGCTTACAACACAGATGTAGTTAAGCCAGCACCAACTTCATGGGCTTCAGTTTTTGATGCCAACTCGCCATACAAGGGCAAGATCACCGCGTATGACTCACCAATTTATATTGCAGATGCGGCTCTTTATCTAATGTCTACTCAACCTGAACTAGGCATTAAATATCCATACGCTCTAGATCAGAAACAATTCGATGCAGCTATCGAAGTGCTAAAGGCACAGAAGCCACTTATCGGTGAATACTGGGGCGACTACCTAAAGCACGTGGCGTCCCTTAAGTCAGGTGGCACAGTTCTTGGTACTACATGGCAGGTCAACATCAACTTAGCTAAGAGCGAAGGCACAAAAGTTGAGGGCATCAAGCCAGCAGAAGGTTCAACAGGTTGGTCTGATACTTGGATGATTTCATCTAAGGCTAAGAATCCAAACTGTGCTTATATGTGGATGAATCACATTGCATCTCCTGAAGCCAATGCAGGCGTTGCTGAATGGTTTGGCGAAGCACCATCTAATGCCAAGTCATGTGACTTAACTGCAGATAAGAACCACTGTGCAACTTTCCACGCAGCAGATGATGCATATTGGGAAGATGTTTACTACTGGAATACACCAACCGAGGCGTGCCTAGATGGCCGCACCGATGTGAAGTGTCTTCCATATGCCGAATGGGTCAAAGCTTGGTCCAGCCTGCGTAACTCATAAGTAAAAAAGCCGGGCGCAGCAAAAACTGCGCCCGGCTTTTCTTTATTTTAAATACACCCAGAGGAAAGGAGTGCTCATGCAAAGTATTGCTAACACAATGCATAAGAAGCCCAAGCTTCGATTAGCAGCACTTCTGACTGCACCAATCCTTTGGTTAGTAGTTGCCTATCTAGGCGCGCTAGCAACCTTGTTAGTTACCGCGTTTTTTACAATCGATTCGTTCACTGGCAATGTGGTGCAAAGTTT
Source organism: uncultured Candidatus Planktophila sp. (assembly GCA_964523605.1). Classification (GTDB taxonomy): domain Bacteria; phylum Actinomycetota; class Actinomycetes; order Nanopelagicales; family Nanopelagicaceae; genus Planktophila. The sequence goes on from CAZFZK010000021.1 coordinate 1,488, forward strand.
TAATTTAGGCAACTTTCGAGACATGCTTACAGATGCGGCCTATAAGAACGTTGTCCTGCGAACTCTGGGCATTGCAATTTCGGTGACAATTATTTGCACGATACTGGCAATTCCGATGGCTTTTTATATGGCCAAGATTGCTAAACCTAAATCTCAAAAGATTTTAGTAGCACTCATTCTCACGCCACTATGGGCTTCTTATTTAGTAAAGATCTACGCCTGGCGCACCATGCTCGAACCTGGCAATGGCGTGCTTGATTGGCTGCTTGGCCCAATTGGTTTTAATTCACCAGGTTTTGGCGGGCCCGCAATCATCATCGGGCTTTCCTACCTTTGGTTGCCCTACATGATCTTGCCAATCTATGCCGGCCTTGAACGGCTACCAAATAACTTACTTGATGCTTCCGGTGACCTCGGTGCACATAATTGGTACACCTTCCGCCGCGTTGTTTTGCCCTTGATATTTCCTAGCTTGGTGGCTGGCTCAATGTTCACATTTTCTTTGAGTCTTGGCGACTACATAACCGCCACCATCATTGGTGGCAAACTACAAATGCTCGGCAATGTGGTTTATCAAAATTTCAGCATCAATCTGCCATTTGCAGCCACGAGTGCAACTATTCCAGTAACCATAATGGCGATTTACTTATGGATGGTGCGTCGCACGGGCGCACTAGCGAGTTTGTAATGACTATCTCGAGAAACGCACGATTGCTCTTGGCATCACTTCTTGGTGTGGGTTTAGCTTTTATTTATGTTCCACTAACTGTTGTAGTCATTAATTCGTTTAACTCGAGTCG
>CAZFZK010000021.1:2297-14348 GCA_964523605.1 uncultured Candidatus Planktophila sp.
GCCAAAAGAGTTCACCACAAAATGGTGGTCCTTGGCACTAGATAATACTGGTGTGCGAGAAGCACTCAAGTGGTCAGTAATAGCTGGCCTGACTGCAACTGCTATTGCATTACTGCTGGGCACTTGTCTTGCCTTCGCCGTCAGCCGCTATAACTTCTTTGGTAAGGAGGTTATCTCACTTCTAGTTGTTCTACCGATTTCGCTTCCCGGAGTAGTTACCGGTATCGCACTTAACAACGCTTTCACCAAACAACTCGGCATGTCTACCGGACTCTTAACTGTAGTAATTGGCCACGCAACATTTTGCATCGTTGTGGTCTATAACAATGCCGTTGCCAGACTTCGCCGTATGGGCACATCACTTCAAGAAGCCTCAATGGATCTTGGCGCAAATGGCTTCACGACTTTTCGATTAATTACGCTGCCTAACATGGCTTCGGCCTTATTTGCGGGCGGCCTGCTTGCCTTTGGGCTTTCCTTCGATGAAATCGTGGTTACTACTTTCACAGCTGGCCCGGGTATCCAAACCCTGCCCATCTGGATCTATAACAATTTATTCCGCCCAAACCAGACCCCAATAGTTAACGTAGTGGCGGCTACTTTGGTCTTCATTTCAATTATCCCGATCTACCTTTCCCAACGCCTAAGTCGCGATAGTTCATCAGGTGGCCGCTTTTAATTCATAGGTTTCAAAGCGCCAAACCGTTGGTAGGCCGATACGATTTCATCCTACCTAGTTAAGAAATGAGATGTCATGGACGAAAAAGGCTTATTAGAGCTATGGAACACCAAGCGATCACAGGTCATTAACGCTCAAATCGCACCAACTCTTATGCTCATTGGTGTATTTGTTTTGGCAGCCTATGGAAAATTCGAAGGCGCAACCGATGCCGCTAAGTATTTAACGATCGGGGTTGCCGCAGCGACTGGAATCTTGGCGATAATTTCGCAATATGCAACTATTCGTGAAGCAGAAGTATTACTGGTAGACCTAAGAAGACTAGAAAATTCATCAGAGCTATCTAAAAAAATCGCTGATTCCCGTGGCCTACTCTCGCTTTCAGCTATCGCAATCGTTGGTCTTGGTATTGCAGTCTTCGCACTCGTTGTCTGGGCAGTCCTCGGATAATTTCATGGAAAAGTTTCTGGTCATCGGTGCATTCGTCATAGTAATTGGAGCTTTTATAGCTTCCTATGAACGACCTTCAAAGAGCAGAAAAAAGATAACGGGCCGAGGCGGAGACTTCGAGTCCTGAGAGTTAAGAATTGACCTTTATCTAAAAGAAAAGAGAAATAAAATGGGCGCTTGCGTTTGCGGTTACACCAGAGATGAAGAGAAGAACTGCGATGGCACACACAAGGTTGTTAAGGCAGTTAAAGCAGAGATGGCTGAAAAGCTAGCAGCTAATGGCTTTCCTCACGCATCTGAATATGTGAAGAACAACTAAAACCTAATCATGAAGAACTTCCAATTTATCCGTGCTGGTCTACTTTTTGCAATTTCGCCAATCGCACTCTCTTTCATTACCTCACTCTTTCAAGGTGGCTCTATGTGGAATGAAAGCAGCGGCACCGGGGGATATATGTGGCTGCTGTTCTTAACTATGCCAGTTGGCTTTGTACTTATTGTTATTGGGCTAGTGATGCAGGTCGTTCGTAGAACTCGTTGATTGCATTACTCTCAATAAGTTTTTAGAAAGTTGAGCAATCGATTACAAAGCGGTACCTAACATCACTTGCAACAGTTCTGTCGTATGCGTTATTTATATAATCAGCGTTTATTACCTCTACTTCGCTGACTATATTGTTAGCCCCACAGAAATCAAGCATCTCTTGTGTTTCAGGGATTCCTCCAATTAAAGAGCCTGAAACAGAGCGCCTGCCATCTAGTAGAGATCCTGCGCCAATGCTGAAGGGTTCGCTAGGAACGCCAATCACTATTAAAGAGCCATCAGTTGCAAGTGTTGATAAATAGGGTTCTAGATCTAAATGGGCAGATACCGTATTCAAAATTAAATCAAAACGTTTTTGGTATCCAAGCTGCCAATCTGTTTTTCCAGTGGCAATAAAATCAGTTGCACCAAAAGCCCTTGCATCACTCTCTTTAGAATCGGAGTGGGATAAAACAGTCACCTTGGCACCAAGGGCTACAGCAAACTTAACGGCCATATGCCCTAAACCTCCGAGTCCGGCAACTGCAACGTTGGTTCCTGGACCGACTTTCCATTTTTTTAGCGGTGAGTAGGTAGTGATTCCAGCGCAGAGCAACGGCGCCATAGCTGCCATATCAAGATTTGTCGGAAGTTGATAAGCATAACTCTCTGGAATAACAAAGTAATTTGAATAACCACCAAAGGCAATCTGATCGGAATCTCTCTCATAGCCGTTGTAAGTGTCGGTATATCCGGCCAAACAATATTGCTGCAAACCTTTGAGACAGTTCACACATTTTCTGCAGGAATCAATAAAAACTCCTACGCCAATGCGATCACCCACTTTAAATTTTGATACGCCATTACCAACCGAAGTTACAGTGCCGACAAATTCGTGCCCTGGAACCATAGGGAAATTTGCGTCTCCCCACTCTTCTCTGACCTGATGAATATCGGTATGACAGATACCAGAAAAGTCAATACGGAATCCAACATCATCACTTCTTAGCTCTCGTCTTTCAAAAGTGTACGGTTCTAATTTACTTTTTGCCGTCACAGCTGCGAAGGCTTTAGTTAAAGTCATTATGTTCTCCTCTGGTTGAGTGTTGTGACATTACATGATTGACTGGCGCATTAACTTAAATCTTAATTAGAACACGCCAAACTTTGCAATAAGGAAGCAGGGAAAGAATTGTTACTAGAAGAGCGATTACTGGAACGAAGAAAGATTTACTGGCCCCATAGTTATCAATGATGTATCCAGAAATTGGACCTGGGAGTGCGTTTCCAATCTGCAGGCCTGCGAGTATCCAGGCGAAAGTTTCGGTAATTTTTGCGGGAGAAACGGATTTTTCTACTATTGCATAGCCAGAAATCAGGATTGGTGCGACTCCAAGGCCACTCAAGAAGAGCACTATGCCAAGGACTAATATTGAATCTACGAAGAGAAGTGGAATTGTTAAGAAAAACATCGCAATTATCAAATAAATAAACTTCTGACCATTGGTTATCTTCAACTTTATTGCACCATTTATGATCGCGGCAACAGCACTACCGGCTGACCAGGATGCCAAAAGTATCCCCGTAGAACCTTTAGCATCGAGTTGATCTGCAAACGCAATTGTGCTGAAAGTGGCGGATGCGAAGAATATTCCAAGGAAGATATAGGGCAAAAACACCGCCTGAACGTATGGAATTGCGAGAACCGCAGTCCGCGTCTCACTTTTAACAATTGGATGAGGTGGCGGCTCACTTCTTTTCTGCAAAAGGTAGAGTCCCGTACCTACGCTCATAAAGGAAAATGCAAAATACATTCCAGCTTGAGGTGCAATTGAAACTGCTGCTGCAGATGCCACAAGTGGGCCGATAATAAAGACAATTTCATCAACAAGTGCTTCAAATGAGTATGCAGTGTTGATCAGTTGCCGACCATCTTCTTTATCTTCGAGGGTGTGCAGCCAGCGACGTCGCACTAGTCCACCTATGTTGGGCAAGAATGCCTCTGCGATGAAAATGCAGGCCATCCAAATTATTGTGGGGAAGTTGTGAGTTATTGAGTAGATAAAAAGTAGACCAAATATTATGTACGCAGGAATTGTTAAACGTAAAACCTTCGCTTGGCCAAGCTGATCTGCTTTTCGCGACCAAAGCGGGGAAAAGGCAGCGTTAATTAGCGCTGCCCCAGTGGAAATTGCTCCCGCTAATGTGTATGAGTTAGTTTCGTGCAGCACAATAAAAGTGACCGATAAGAAGGTCATGGAGATAGGTAAACGGGCAATTAATCCAGGAATAGAAAATGCGAGACCACCTGGCGTAGCAAAAAGTTTGCGATAAGGCGTCAGCATGTAGAAACTCTAATGGGGTTGTGGCAAAAATGGGTTTAAATCCAGAACCGTTTAGTCTAAAATTGAGTACACTAAAATGTACTTTGGTTTGAACGTGATGTGAACATATTCAGAAAAGAGCAAAATGCAAAGCATTGAGCAGGACACTGAGTTGTACTTATTAGTTGATGGTGGAAAATCTAAGACCGAAGCAGTTATTGTTGGTTCAAATGGATCTGAAATTGCAAAAAGTCGTGGACCTGGCTTAGAAATAATAGGTAGTGTCAACGGTTACGAACGTGTTGTTGAAAGCTTACGCACAACTTTTGACCAACTTCCGCAAACTGCAAGATTTGCGGGGGTGGCATTTGGGTTAAATGGTGCCCAAGCCCCTTCAGAATCTGCCGATCTAGCCGCTAAGGCGATTTCATCATTGGTCAAAGCTGATCGATTTACTATTGCAAGTGATGTTGTAATGAATTATCTAGGTGCACTTGGAAATCAACCTGGCGTCGTGGTTGCGGCAGGAACAGGCTCAGTAGTTATGGCAATTTCAAGGCAAGGCGTTCCGTATCGCATTGATGGCGACGGTCCCTTATTTGCAGATCGCGGAAGCGGACATGACATTGGCCGTCAAGGTTTAAAGATCGCTGCCATGGTTGATGATGGCCTGCCGGGATCTACCGCTCTTCACAAAGCGATGATTGATCGTTTCGGCACGCTGGTAAACACTGCGAATAGCGTTTATGGTGCGCCAAACCCCATCGAAGTAGTTGCCTCTTTCAGTAAAAGTGTTGCAGAAGCGGCAAAGGCGGGTGATGAAATATCCATTGAGATTCTTCGCTGCGCCGCTCATGATCTCGCTATGAATGTTCAGGCTGCTGCTCGACGTTCCAAGCTGGCAGGTGCGCCCTTTGCCTATTCTACGGCAGGTGGAATCTTTAACATTGGCCCCCTTTTAGAAAAGACATTCCACGAATTTGTAGCTCAGTTGCTTCCCGAGGCCGAGTATCAGCAACCATTAGGTGGCGCTATCGCAGGTGCCAAAATTATGGCCATGAATAATGCACCTGGTTTAGAGCAGGTAACCACTCGCATTGGTGCAAACTAGTTAGGTATACCAGTTCTATATATGGTCTAGAAATACGTTAAATCTTTGTAAGAAGAAGTGATTGACTTTACATGCGCGCAGTGGAAGATTTCACTTCGCAAGTGTTTTGACATTTCCAACAAACTACTGTGATTGGGTATAAATGAAAATTAAAAGTGCAAAATTAGTTTTTGCAATGAGCCTTTCTTTAATTATTCCTGCAGCACTTGTGTCAACAACAGCTGTTGCAGCAGGAACAACTCTTACAATTGATTCATGGCGTACGGATGATTCAAAAATTTGGAAAGAAGTTATTATTCCAATTTATGAAAAAGCTAACCCTGGAGTAAAAGTTGTATGGGCACCAAGTCCTTCAAACGAATATGACTCAGCACTTAGTTTGCGAATGAAGAGCAAAACTGCAGCTGACATTGTAATGTGCCGTCCATATGGTTTAACTAAGGCACTTATAAAAGATAAGCACCTCGTTCCTTTAACTGGTTTACCTGGCCTCACGAATTTCACAAAACAATCAATGCAATCGTGGGCAGATGCCAAAGGTGTTCCATACTGCGTTCCTTCAGCCTCAGTAGGTGCGGGTTTCTACTACAATAAAAATATCTTTAAGGAATTAAAGTTAACTGTTCCTAAGACTCAAGCGGAATTTATTGCAGTACTTGAGAAAATAAAGAAAAATGGAAAGTACATCCCACTTGCAGCGACCGGTGCTTCCGCAGATTCTTGGATGCTCGATCAAATGGGTCTTCAATTAGTGGGACCTTATTACTGGAAGGGTGATGCCGGTGGCGTTGCTCTTGATAACGGCACCAGAAAAGTTACTGATCCAGAGTACGTTGCTGCATTCGAAGCTCTAGCTTCATGGAAGCCATATCTTCCTAAAGCGTTTTCATCTGTCTCCTACTCAGATGCTGAGCAGCTATTCATTCTTGGCCGCGCTGCAATCGCAGCTGAAGGCTCATGGAGTGTAAAAGAAATGGCACCACCAGGATCAAATGTTGGCGTATTTGGTGCTCCAGTAGCTAAAGCCGGTGACAAGCCATATGTTCAAGTTCTTGCAGATCATGGCTTTGGAATTAACGCAGCCAGCCCTAACCAAGCTGCAGCCAAAAAACTTCTCACTTGGTTTACAACTAAGGAGTTCGCTCAGGTTTATGCCAATAACTTGCCTGGATTCTTCCCATTAAGCAAGGAGAAGATTTCAATTGACAATAAAACAGCACAAGCTTGGCTTAACCTGCGTGACGGAGCGATCGTCAATGCTCCAATCGGCATGGATAAGATGAATACTGGTACACCTAACTGGTTCTCTGTCACTACTAATCTGCTAAATGTGATGATGACTACGAAGATGACTGGAAAAGAAGCAGCGGCTGAGCTACAGAAGTCGCTTGAAGAATGGTATCCACCACAGAAAAAGAAGTAATTGATGTCGGTGCTCAGACCCTTATTAGGTCTGAGCACCGACACCATTCTATTTACTACTAAATCGACTGGGGGAGTACTTGAAGTCAAAAACTTTGGCGCGTAGGCGCCGCCGACAACTTTTACTGTTTACCTCTCCAGCCTTGGCTTTCTTCCTACTTTTTGCAGTTTTTCCATTAATCTCCACGATCTATATCAGCTTCTATAAAGAAAATGTATTTGTTGGTTTAGAAAACTTTGTTTTCCTATTTACCAATGATGAAGCAAGCGAAAGACTCCTTTATGCGTTTCTGCATAACTGTCAATTCTTCGTAATTGCGGCATCAATACAACTTCCAACAGCTCTATTTATGGCAGCCCTCTTGACCTCAGGTCGAGTTCGAAGGATGACCAGTTTTTATCGCACATTACTATTTATCCCAACCACTCTCTCTGTTGTAATTGTTGGTTTCATTTGGCGATTAATCATTAGCCCGCTGTGGGGAATAGTTGACTATCCTCTACTGGGCGAACCAGCTACTGCTCTTCCAACAATTACTTTGATGTCAGTCTGGCAATACCTAGGGATTCCTATGGTTTTCCTTTACAGTGCGTTACTTTCAATTCCAAGTAATATTATCGAAGCTGCTCAAGTGGATGGCGCATCAGATCTCAGAATTTTCTATCGGATTAAAGTCCCCCTTATAGCGCCTCAAATTGGGATTATCACAATTTTAACATTCATCTGGACTTTCAACGGGTTCGATATTATTTACGCGTTAAATGGCGGTATGCCTGGCCCGGATTTCGCCACTGATGTTCTGGGCACACTGTTCTACCGTACTTTCTTTGGTTGGGGTGCTGACCTAGGCAACCAAAATCTTGGTGCTGCAACAGCGACAGTAATATTCTTCATAATTTTATTGGGCACAGCAGCATATTTTGCGATCGTGCAACGCCGTTTGAAGGTGAGCCAGTTATGATTAAGCAAGATGGCAAATTTCGAAATAAATCTAAAAATTTCAGAGTCCATTTATATCTAGTATTTTTTGCATTACTTGCAATTGGACCAATATTTGTAATACTAATAAATTCTTTTAAAACTATGGAAGGTATTTTTACTGGGCCTCTGAAACTTCCAAATCCGGAGACTTTTACATTAGACGGATTTAAACGTGCTATCGCACAAGGAAACTTTGTTAGAAATTATGTCAACAGCACAATTATTACTTTGGGTTCTACCTTATTAACGGTTGTTTGCTCTTGCCTTGCAGCTTATGGAATAACTGAATACACCACAAAGCTTTCAAAAATGATTGCCGGTTTATTCACAATTGGCATAATGCTGCCAGTTACTCTAGGAACTATTGTTATTATAAAAATGATGGTTAAGTTTCATATTTTAAACACTCATATATCTCTTATTCTTGTTTATGTAGGAATCTTTGTACCGTTAGGTGTAATTTTAATGGTTACTAATTTTCGAACAATTTCTAATGATCTAAAGGAAGCGGCTCGTATTGATGGTGCAAATGAATTTAAAACTTTTCTAATCGTTGTTCCACTTGTTATGCCAGGTGTTGCTGCGGTGGCTGCGATCACGATGCTCCCTGTATGGAATGACTTATGGTTTCCACTAATTCTTACCGCAGGACCTAAAACCCAGACTTTAACGCTTGGTATCCAGCAATTTGTTGGTACTTATAATAATGATTGGCAGGCTTTGCTTGCGGCCTTAGTGCTTAGCGCCATTCCGCTAATCCTTTTATTCACAGTTTTCTCGAAGCAGTTTATTAAGGGACTTTCAGATGGGTACGGCAAGTAAGGATTATGGTTGACCAATCTAAAAAGGGAGCACATATGAAGATTAATAAAGTTGAAGAGATTAATTCGGTTTTGATAGTCGAATTGATCGCACATCTTGGGTTGGACGCCGTCAAGCGACAAGTGCCAGAGATCAAAATGGCAGCAAAGCTGATTTTTGATTCAGTTACCGAAGGTGGAAATGTGTTTACTTTTGGTGCCGGACATGCACAAGCTCTAGCAATGGAATTCTCAAGTCGCGCAGGTGGTTTGGCAATATTTCAATCGATGCATCTTCAAGATATCCGCCCAGAGCCCCGTGATGCATTTTGGGACCTTCGTGATTCACAACCCGAGCGAATTCCTGAAAATGGAATTAAAGTTTTAGATCATCATAAAGTCAAAGTCAATGACGTGGTGATAATTGCCTCACAATCTGGTCGTAATGGTGCAATCGTTGAGATGGCACTTGAGTGCAAGAAGCGAGGAATCAAAACAATTGCGTTGAGCTCAAATAAACATAGTGAATCAGTTGATTCAAGACACCCATCTGGCTTGATGCTCAGTGACATAGTGGATATCTCCCTTGACAATGGATCTGTAATCGGGGACGCGGTTGCTGAACTACCTGAGGGTAAGAGTATTTGTTCGGCTTCAACTGTCTGTTTTGTGCTTATTGCACAAGCGATAAATGCCGAGGTGACCAAGCTATTTTTGCTTAATTCTCTGCCTGCACCATTACTGGTAAGTGCAAATTTGGACCATGGTGACAAGGCAAATTCACCGCTGAAATTTCCAGCACTCAAAGTTTAAGTCAGGCACTTGACTTGCAATTAGGTAATTGTGTAATTAAGAATGCCAGAATCGTTCTGCCTGAATCTGTAATTTCTAACGGGTTTTTAGAAATTGTCGATGGACGAATTGTAAGAATCTCAGCAGGCGAAATATCCTCACGTAGCACAGGGCTTATATTTGATGTTCAGAAAGCCACCCTAACCCCTGGTTTCATTGATCTTCATGTACATGGTGGAAATGGTGGAACCTTTAATTCAGTTGACCCAACTGAGCACATCTTGGCCCGAGAATTTCATCTAAAAAATGGCACTACATCAATGTTTGCCACGACATACACCACGGATTTTCCAACTTCACTAGCGATCTTAAAATCATTATCAATGAGCTCAAGAGCAAATCCAAGAGGATCAAAAGTTTTAGGTATTCATACTGAAGGTCCATTTATCTCAGAACATAAGCCAGGAGCGCATATAGTCGCACTGTTAAGATCCGGTAATTTATCTGAAATCGATGAAGTGATTTCAGCCGCTGATGACTTTATAGCAATGGTGACCGTGGCTCCAGAGATTCCTGGTGGCCTAGAGCTGATTAAGTATTTATCAAGCAAAAAAATCATCTCTGCAATCGGACATACCAATGCAACATATGCACAAGTAATAGCTGGTATCAAAGCGGGTGCAAGGTCTACGACTCACTTATTCAACGCGATGTCTGCCCTTTCGCACCGTGACCCTGGAGCAGTTGGTGCCATCTTAGATTCAAATGAGATCTTTGCTGAATTAATTTTAGATGGTATTCATATTGATGAGGCAATCTTTAGAATTGCACTTAAAAGTAAAGGAATTGACCGAATTAATTTAGTTACCGATGCCACGTATTTGGCTGGTTTTCCAGATGGAGATTATGGTACCTTGCCAGATCGAGCAGTAACCAAAAGAGGTGACAAAATAGTTGTTGCGGGTACCAATACTTTGGCCGGAAGCGCCCTTGATATGAATATGGTTTATAAAAATGCCGCTAAATTCTCGCAGCTAAGCCAACCTGAATTAAGCAAAATTACTTCATTAAATGCCGCCAAGATTTCAGGCAATGAAGCAGATATCGGTTCGATTGAAGTTGGAAAGTTGGCTGACTTAGTACTACTAGATGCCGAATACAACGCATGTGCGACCATGATTGAGGGCCAATGGCAGCACATAAGTACTGAGTGGCAAGCTGCCTTAAGCCATTAACGACCAGCGGATTTCATCAGATAACTCAGCTAAGGTCATATCTAAACCATTACCGAATATCCGCGTTGGATCTGCATTCAGAGACGCCCGAATCGAAGTGATCTTTGCTAAGTCGGTTTCCGATCCTTTTAGATTTGAATTAGCAGAGACACCACAGTTACTTAAAATCCTGGCAATTTCTAGAAATGCAATTCCTACGGCTTCATACTTGGTAAGCCATTTCAAAGATTCCTCACGCCAATGTGGCTTTGAAAATGTTGCTGATTTGATTGTCGCCACATCACTGAGCATCTGTTTGGAGTGTGCTTCAACTAGTTTTCCAGCTTGATCAGGTTTGCCGGTCTTCCACATAAAGGATGCTGTCTCTAGCATCACACTAAAATCAGGTGCTGGATTTACGCGCAAGCAAGATTCAAAGCAGGCGCGCAAGAGATTCCGGATTGCCGCACGATCACGAGTGCTGTCAATTAGTAGGGTAAGTGAATATTCCCACGCAGCTTCTGGGTCATAGCCTCGGGTATCCCATAAGTAGTCACCAATTGTGCTTAGCGAGATGAGGGAAAGTTCAAAACGATCCATTGGGTTGGCAAAGTACCCGAGTGAATAGTTTTCTAAACCTGACTCACGACCTTCAATTGGGCCAACATGTAGTTCGTGCACCATGGCTACATCGTTTACTGGGTAGTTATCCCAATACAAAGGCAGATGATTGGTGTTGGCGGTAAATACCTTGGCATCAGAGACATCCAGATACTCAGAACAAATCTCTCGTCCTGTCCAAATCAGGGCTAATTCTGAATCGAGAGCCTGACCAAATTGAGTTATGTACTCCTCAGTTGCTTTACCGTGATACTGCATTGGACAAATTGCCAATGTAATCGCAGAATCTAACTTTTTTAACTCGGCCCAGACCGCGTTGCAGTAATAACTATGGGCTTGCATTACTGAATCAAATTTGGCAACATCATTTTCGCTTTGCAAGCGAGCTGGAATATCATCGAGAAATAGGCCAAATTCACGCACTCCGATGCTATGCAGCTGCTTAAAGCGCACCATAATCGCTGCTACGTCGCTGGGATCACAGTATTCAACTGTTAGACCAGGTGAGATCGCAACGGACACGGTGACCCCGTACTTACTAGCTTCTGACATTAACTCGGATACTCGATTTAGAAAGTCGTCACCAAGTGCTGACCGCCAGTCATATCGATGCCAAGGATCATCCTTAGGCGCTAATAAGTAGCGATTGAAACCAAAATCAGAGAAGTGAGCAAGCCCGCGTAATCTTTGTTCGTGAGTCCAGGGAGTTCCGTAGAAACCTTCGATGACGCCTCTGGTTTTAAAGTCTGGAGAATGCTTGTGTTCTGTGACAGAAGTATTTGTTAATAGAGATTTAAGCAAAACATTTAGCGCATAGCGAAAGCCGGCATATGTCGATCTTTGAATGCTTGCTCTCTTATCCGCTGACAGGGAAGTGGTGATTATTGATTCTTCTGGCCCAAGCTTAGAATTCTCGCTAACAGTAATTTCACTAAAGCCAGAGTTTGCAAATACCTGATGTCGCTCTACGAAACTTGTAAATAAAGCGCTTTCTTCAGCAGTTGCTCCCAATAGGTTATTCATGACACATCCTTTTCTCTGATTTCTATTTCAGTACTTTCTTTATTGGGGAAAAGATTTAACTTGTATTGATCGCCGATGTAGACACATTTTGCAAGCATGATAACTCGACC
>CAZFZK010000022.1:0-2333 GCA_964523605.1 uncultured Candidatus Planktophila sp.
TATTCGCTAGCGCTAATTTATTTCCTACTTCAAGGGCAGCCAGCGTTGGCCCTAAGCCGATTGAACCAGTGATGCCATTTAGAACTACTTCGCAAGTAATTGCTGCTATCTCGCTGGCCGCACTCGGACCTTCAATAACTGTTACGCCAGGCAAAGCCTCGCGAATTACCGCAGCGTTTTGAGCCACACCGATAACTTGTACTTTGAAAGTGCGAGCTTGTTCAATAATTGCGGCTGGGTTGCTTCCGTAAGCGCTGATTGCAACTACGTTGAAGGAACCTGGGTTTGCAGCAACGATTTCAAGTGCTTGCACACCAATCGACCCGGTTGAACCGAGAATTACTAAATCGCGCATTTATTATCGATCAAGCAAATTCTGAGTTGGTGAATATGGTGTGCCATTACGGCGCTTTGCAATTGCACTTAGCGCTTCTAATACAACGCGATTGGCGAGAATTGCAGTGATGTCCGCGCTATCAAATGCTGGCGCAACTTCAACTACATCGATTCCAACTACTGGTAGCTCTAAACAAATGCGACGAACAGCTTCAAGAAGTTCGCGGCTGGTCATGCCGCCTGGTTCTGGAGTGCCGGTGCCTGGCGCCATTCCGGGATCTACTACATCGATATCAACTGATAAGAAAACGCCATCGCATTGGTTGGTCAGAGTTGCAAAAGATTCATCAAGTACCGGGCCTAAGCCACGATGATGAATCTCGGTCATTTCGTAACTACGCATTCCTTGATCGCGCATCCAATTTAGAGTTTCGTTATCTGGCCAATAACCACGTAACCCTAGTTGCAAGAACCGATCTCCGCGCACGAAACCACCATCGATTAATCTGCGCATCGGGGTGCCATGACCAACTAATGCACCCATTTGATCAGCACCAGTATCAGCGTGTGCATCAAAGTGAATCATCGAGACTTTGCCCAGCCCGCGATGCTTTGCAATGCCAGCTACATCGGCGGAAGCAATTGAATGATCGCCGCCAAGAATTACGGGAATTATGCCAGCACGAGAAATTTGTTCAGTAGCATTTGCGAGAACTTCAAGAGATGCGACGAGGTCGCCACCAGGCATTAACAAATCGCCAGCATCGTAAACTTTTAAATCTTTTAAACCATCAGTGCGTAGAGCTAAATGCGGACGTTCACCATCGTGTGGCAAATAATCGCCACCACGAATAGCTTGCGGACCAAATTTGGCACCAGAACGATGCGAGGTACCTGAATCAATTGGAGCTCCAACAATAATTACATCGGCATCGGCATAACTAGCCGGCACCTCTAGATCACAGGCTGGAATGCCTAAGAAGGTAAAGCTGGGGCCGTACAGATTGCCGTGATTGGTCATGCGCTCACTTTACGCTTACGACCCACAATCTGCCCAGTTATCACGATAGCCAGCGCTAAGAAGAACATTGCCGAACCGATTACGTTGGCTTGCGCCGGAATTCCACGCGCTGCCGAGGTGTAAACAAACTTAGGAAAAGTTGTTAGCGTGCCCGAATTAAAGTTCGTAATGATGAAGTCATCGAAAGACAAACTAAATGCCAACAATGCAGCACCTGCGATACCTGGGGCTACTAGCGGAAGAGTTACGCGGCGGAATGTTTCGCGTTCATTTGCATAAAGATCCATCGCTGCCTGTTCAAGACGCGGATCTAAACTGGCGATTCGTGCTTTTACCGTAACCACCACAAAGGAAATACAGAAAACTACGTGTGCAATAACTGTTGGCCAGAAGCCTGGGTTGATCTTAAAGACTAAGAAGAGTGAAAGTAACGAAGCGCCAAGAACAATTTCCGGTGTTGCCATTGGCAAGAAGATCATCAAGTTAGATGTCGAGCGACCTTTAAAGCTGTAGCGACCAATTGCAAAAGCGATCATCGTTCCCAGAATTGTTGAGAAAGTTGTGGCGAGAAAACCAATCTTGATTGAGTTTGCTAAAGCAGTACAAACTTCAGGAGCACCACATGGATTTTGCCAATTGCTCCAGGTGAAACCTTTCCAGATCAAGTTGCTCTTGCCTGAATCATTAAAGGAAAAAGCAAAGGTGTAAGCAACTGGAATGAAGAGATAAGTGAATGCAAATACTGCATAAATACGAATTAAGTTACGGCCGATCCAACGAGAGATACGAGCACCGATTGGAATATGAGGGATCGTGGCATCTTTAATCTTGTGGCTCATACCAACTCCTCAGTTCCGGCTTTGCGAACATAAACAGTTACCAGAATCAAAATAACAGCCATCAAAGTAAATGAAAGAGCAGCCGCTGTTGGGTAATCCACGATCTTGAAGTAACGCGACTCAATCACGTTACCAAT
>CAZFZK010000022.1:2412-5685 GCA_964523605.1 uncultured Candidatus Planktophila sp.
ACATAATCACCAGCAGCTGGAATAAAGGTAAGCAAAGTGCCCGCAACAACGCCTGGCATTGAAAGCGGCAGAGTCACCTTGCGGAAAGTAGTAAAGCCATTTGCATATAGATCGCCCGAAGCCTCTAGTGTGCGTGGATCAATGCGATCGATCGAGGCATAAAGCGGCAGCGTCATAAACGGCAAGAAGTTATAAGTCATACCCATAACGACTGCAAAAGAAGTCGAGGTCAAAGTTGTGCTCTGACTAATAATGCCTAAATTTCTAAGCGTTGGAACTAAGAATCCTTCTTCACCCAAAATCTGTTTCCAAGCAACAGTGCGAAGCAAAAACGAAGTAAAGAATGGTGCAACAACTAACACCAACATAAAGTTCTTTAGCTTGCCGCCTTTTAAGGCAATCGCGTAAGCAAGTGGATAAGCAATTGCTAGTGCCAAAATTGTTGCGATAACGGCATATACGAATGAGCGAGCAAACTGTTCTTTATTCTCAACAAAAGCATCTACATAATTAGAAAAACGTAGCGTTTGTTCGTATTGACCAGTATCTCCCCCGCCAACTGGAGTCTGCGTTGAAGTTTGTGCAAGATTGATAATTGGCAGGATAAAAAAAGTAAATAGGAAACCGAAACCCGGCAATAGTAAAAGGTAAGGTGTGCGGATCTTGCGCATTGCTTTCTTACTCTTCGTCTAGCTCTTCAGGATTTACTTCAGATCCAGCCGTCGCATCTTCATCACCGCGAAGACCGAAAGTAAAGATTGGCTCCCAAGAGATATTAACTTCTTCGCCTTTGCTAAATGGTGCAACACCATCGTCATTTTGCTCGAAGACCATTAGCTCTTGTCCCCAAGGCATCTCAACCTGGTACTGAGTTGATACTCCGATGTAGGAAACATCTTCAATGTGGCCGCCAGTTAAAATATTTCCAGAAGTAGGTGTACCTAATCGCGAGATGCGGAATTTTTCTGGGCGAATACCAGCGTAAATTGAATTATCAATTGCGTGCGAGCGGTTCTTCTGTAGCGATATCTTCTGACCAAAGACATCAACGATATGTGAATCGCCATCGTTACCGCTGATGGTGCCTTTAATTAAGTTCGACTGACCCAAGAAGTTAGCAACGAAAGCTGTCTTTGGATTGTCATAAAGATCAGCTGGTGAGCCCATTTGCTCGATTTGGCCCTCGTTCATAACGGCGATCGTGTCGGCCATTGTCATAGCTTCTTCTTGATCGTGAGTTACGTGGACGAAAGTTAAACCGACTTCTTTCTGAATCCACTTAAGTTCGATCTGCATTTGGCGACGAAGCTTGAGATCAAGAGCGCCAAGTGGCTCATCGAGCAAGAGCAGAGCTGGGCGGTTAACAATTGCGCGAGCAAGTGCAATACGTTGCTGTTGACCACCAGATAATTGAGTTGGTTTGCGTTGCGCTAAATGCGGCAACTCAACAAGATCAAGAACTTTAGTTACTGCCGCGTCAACATCTTTGATTCCGCGACGGCGCAAACCGAATGCGATGTTTTCAAAGATTGTTAGATGCGGGAATAATGCGTAGTTCTGGAAAACCGTGTTGATTGGACGTTGGTACGGCTTTGTTGTGGTGATATCAGTTTGGCCTAAATGAATGCTGCCAACAGTCGGTTCTTCTAGGCCCGCGATCATGCGCAGAGTTGTAGTTTTGCCACAACCTGATGGTCCGAGCAATGCGAAGAAAGCTCCTGCGGGAATTACTAATGAAAGATCATCAACGGCAGTGAAATCGCCATAACTTTTCGTAAGTCGAGTTAGACGTAGATCGCCTTTAGCTGAAATAGATTCCTTGGTCACCTAATTACCTTAGTTGCCTTGCGCTTGTTGGAACGCTTCGGCCCATGCTGATTCTTCAGCTGGTGTAAGTGAGCGGAAAACATTTAGCTTCTTAGACATCGCATCATCAGGGAAGATGTATGAGCTATTTGCAAGTTCAGGTGCGATCTTTTCCATTTCAGCTTGAGCGCCTTTAACAGGGCAAACGTAATTTACATATGCGGCAACTTCAGCTGCTACTGCTGGCTCGTAGTAGTAGTTAATTAGCTTTTCAGCATTAGCTTTTGCTTCAGCGCCAACCGGAGTTGGAATGATGAAGTTATCGCCTGAAATAGTTCCGCCAGATTCTGGAATTGCGAAATCAAACTTGCCTTCATTTTCAGAGGCCAAAATGAACATGTCGCCAGACAAGCCAATTACAGCGGTGGCATCACCTGAAGTTAGATCTTCTGCGTATTCATTGCCCTTAACGCCGCGAATCCAGCCATCAGAAATCTTGCCGGCCATGAAATCGACAGCATTCATAAATTGATCTTCAGTAACTTTCTGCAGATCAACACCTTGTGAAAGCAAAATGATTCCGATGGTGTCACGCATTTCAGAAAGAACAACAATCTTGCCCTTGTTCTGTGGCGCAAATAAATCATCGAGAGTGCGAACACCCTTTGGATTTGTCTTGGTGTTCCAACCAAAACCGCCCATGATGCCTTGCCAAGTAAGTGTTGATTCGCGCTTTGGATCAAATGAAGGCGAAGCAAGTGAATCAAGAATATTTACTTTATTTGGGATGTTTGCGATGTCGTACTTCTGTGCGTATCCCAAACGGATCCAACGAGCGGCCATCCAGTCAGTTGGAGTAACGATGTCATAACCAATATCTTCGTTGAGTTTTAGTTGCGCTTGAACTTTGCCGTAGAACTCATCGTTATCGTTGTAATCTTCAAAGTACTTAGTTTTAATGCCGCTTTCGGCGCTAAATGCTTCAAGGGTTGGATACTTTTTAGTGTTCTCGTCGTAATCTAAATACAACGGCCAGTTACCCCAACGAATTGTGTTGGCATCTCCGCCACCGGCGCTATCGGAACCACCTGAACCACATGCTGCCAATAAACCGGCCGCACCAACTGCGCCAGTACCTGCGATTAGTCCACGACGAGTAACTTGCGAATTAATAATCGCGCGAGCCTCGGGTGAGAGATCCTTTTTAGAAACCTTCTTAGACATTTACTTACTCCTTCGCAGGTCGTGCAAGTTTGGGGTTATCAGGCCTTCTTCTTGTTAGATGGTGAGTTCAACGAGCGTAATTATGGACTATTACGCCCCGAGATTCGACATTACGTGCTTAATTCGAGTGTAATCTTCAAAACCGTAACTAGATAGGTCTTTGCCATAGCCAGATCGCTTAAATCCACCATGAGGCATTTCGGCCACAATCGGAATATGGGTATTGATCCAGACGCAGCCGAA
>CAZFZK010000022.1:5695-9685 GCA_964523605.1 uncultured Candidatus Planktophila sp.
CATAATCGACGCCATTGGCTAGGGAAATCGCCTCTTCTTCGGTGGCGAACTTCTGGATAGTTATGACCGGCCCGAAGATTTCGTTCTGAATCATCTCGTCATCTTGCTTGAGATCGGCAATCACAGTTGGGGCAAAGAAGTAGCCCGGTTGTTCAAGTTGTTTTCCGCCAGCGACGATCTTGGCATGGGCAGGAGTGCGATCAACAAAGCCCTTTACGCGAGCTAGCTGGTTGGCGTTATTTAGCGGGCCAACTAAGGCATCACTTTCAGGCATCCCAACGGCGATGTTATTTGTCGCCTGATCTGCCAA
This sequence comes from uncultured Candidatus Planktophila sp., assembly GCA_964523605.1. Classification (GTDB taxonomy): domain Bacteria; phylum Actinomycetota; class Actinomycetes; order Nanopelagicales; family Nanopelagicaceae; genus Planktophila. Next base: position 6,006 of record CAZFZK010000022.1, read on the forward strand.
CTTGGCAACCATTGCGTCATAGACATTAGCTTGAACTAAAACGCGGGTAGCTGCTGTGCAATCTTGCCCTGAATTAAAGAAGCCAGCTACTGCAATTCCTTCAGCTGCTGCATCAAGATCGGCATCATCGAAAACTACTACCGGAGCTTTGCCACCGAGTTCGAGGTGCACGCGCTTTAACTGTGATGAAGCAGCTGCTGCAACTTCAGTGCCTGCGCGTACTGAACCAGTAATTGAAACCATGACCGGAGTTGTGTGGTCTACTAACAATTTTCCGGTTTCGCGTTCACCACAAATAACATTGAAGACACCAGCAGGTAAGAATTCACTCATTACTTGTGCCATAAATAAAGTTGAAGCTGGAGTTGTATCACTTGGCTTTAACACCACTGTGTTACCGGCCGCAATGGCAGGTGCCCATTTCCAAACTGCCATCATCATTGGATAGTTCCAAGGAGTTACTTGTGCGCAAACTCCAATTGGCTCGCGACGAATGTATGAAGTCATGCCGCGCATATATTCGCCAGCTGACTTACCTTCGAGGTTTCGTGCTGCACCAGCGAAGAAACGGATTTGATCAATCATCGGTGGAACTTCTTCAGATGCAGTAATTGCAATTGGCTTACCTGTGTTGCGGCATTCAATTGCAATAATTTCATCGGCGCGAGATTCAAGAGCATCGGCAATCTTTAGCAGAGCACGTTGACGTTCTGACGGTGTTGAGTCACGCCACAATACAAAAGCATCAGACGCGGCTTTCATCGCTGCATCGACATCGGCGGCGTTAGATTTCGGCGCAGTCGCATAGACCTCACCAGTTGCCGGATTAATTAATTGGGTGACTTCGCCAGATGAGCTAGGTACTGATTTGCCGTTGATGAAATTCTGTAGTTGTTCCATGCGGCTTAGCCTATGACGAGATGTATTTCTTTGGCTAGTCAGCTTTGGCTATTTCGGCAGCGGCTAATTGGCCGCAGGCACCGTCAATTTCGCGGCCGCGAGTATCGCGCACCGTTGTTGGCACACCATAACTTTCTAGGACTCGCACGAATTCGAGTTCATCTTCGTGGCGCGACGCGGTCCATTTCGAACCAGGTGTTGGGTTTAACGGAATTAAATTTACGTGGGCATTGCGGTTCTTTAGCAGGCGGCCCAATAGATCAGCGCGCCAAGCTTGGTCATTAATATCGCGAATTAGAGCGTATTCGATTGAGTACCTGCGACCAGTCTTCTTTTCGTAATCATCGGCCGCTGCCAAAACTTCGCGCACCTTGTAGCGCGAGTTAATGGGCACTAAGGAATCTCGCAGTTCATCATCAGGAGTATGTAGCGAAATAGCTAGCGTTACATTTAAATCTTCCGCCATTAACTTTTCAATTCCGTTAACTAGGCCAACTGTAGAAACTGTAACCGAGCGAGCACTAATGCCCAGACCATTCGGATTTTCATCGGTGATATTTCGTAGGGTGCGCGAAACAGCGTTGTAGTTAGCCAATGGTTCGCCCATGCCCATGAAAACAATATTTGAAAGTCGAGTTGGCCCACCTGGAAGTTCGCCGTTAGCGCAGGTGCGAGCTGCGGCCACAATTTGTTCGGTGATTTCGCCGGCAGATAAATTACGAGTTAAGCCAGCTTGGCCAGTAGCGCAGAACGGACAGTTCATGCCACAGCCAGCTTGGGAAGAAATACAAACTGTTGTGCGATCTGTGTAACGCATCAAAACTGATTCAACTAGAACGCCATCATGTAATTTCCAGAGATCTTTACGGGTCATGCCGTTATCGCAGGTAACTGTGCGCACCAATGAAATCAGCGACGGAGTTAGCGCATCCGCCAAAGCTTGACGCGAATCTGCTGGAACATCAGTCCAGGTGCTTGGGTCATGAGCTAAGTGCGAGAAGTAATGGGTGGCAACTTGATTTGCCCGGTAACCAGGAAAACCAAGTTCGGCTGCCCAAGCTTTACGATCGGCTGGTGCAAGATCAGCTAAGTGTTTAGGTGTTTTTTTGCGCTGAACCGGCTCGTCGAAAACTAACTTTATTTCACTCATTTACAAGTACCGCTGCACTAATTCCAGCGTCAACCAAAGCGCTGGAGCAGAAAGTAGTACTGAATCTAAACGGTCAAGAATGCCGCCATGACCTGGCAAAAGTGAACCCATATCCTTTAAATGTAAATCGCGTTTCATGGCACTTTCAATTAAATCGCCACTTGTCGCAGTGAAAACTATTAATAAGCCAACTAGCGCACCAATGTGCCAGTGAATATCTAAAACGTAATGGAACATCAGGCTGCCACCTAAAGTGGTGAAACCAATAGAACCAATTAAGCCTTCCCAAGATTTCTTAGGACTAATTTTTGGCGCCATTGGATGTTTGCCAATTAATACGCCAACAAAATATCCGAAAGTGTCATTGCAGCCAACCAAAATTACAAAAGTCATTACTTGGGCTAAACCGTTCGATTCATGGCTCAGCAGAATTAGGAAGCCAGCTAAGAACGGCAAATAAACTAAAACTAAAGTTGTGGCTGTAGCACTTGCTACGAAACCTTCTGGACCATTGCGCAATAAATTAATCAACAAGATTGGTAGAGCTACAGCTGTTGCCACAGCTAAACCAGCAACTCCCCCTTGCCAAGTTGCCGCTGATAATCCGATGGTCGCCAAAATAAGTGCGTTGCTTGAAATCTTTGTTTCTACTTGAGCAAATGCGCGCGAGATTTCACGAATACCTAAACAAACTGCCAAAGTAACCAACGCTGCGAAAATGACTGGCTCGAAAGCAAGGGACGCCCAAACAAGTGCGACTAACGAAAGGGAAACCAAAATCGAAGGACCAAGCTTGCGCCCCGCACGACGATTAATAGCATCGTTAATCGAATGGAGATCGTCCATGGGTTTACAAACTCCTTAGACTTCGAGGAGTTCGGCCTCCTTGTGCTTTAACAACTCATCGATCATGGTGGTGTGATCGCCAGTCATTTTTTCTAACTCTTTTTCAGCACGAGTTAAATCATCTTTACCGATATCGCCATCTTTTTCAGCTTTTTCTAACGCTTCTTTAGCGGCGCGACGAATATTGCGAATCGAAATCTTGGCATCTTCGCCCTTTGTCTTAACAACCTTTACATATTCCTTGCGACGTTCTTCAGTTAATTGCGGGAAATTAACTCGAATAACCACGCCATCGTTGCCTGGATTTACACCTAAATCTGAATCGCGAATCGCCTTTTCAATGCTGGCCATAGCGCCTTTATCAAATGGCGAAACGATTGCCATACGGGCTTCGGGAACTTGAATTGAAGCTAATTGAGAAAGAGCGGTGTAGGTGCCGTAGTAATCAACCATGATTTTGTTAAATAAGGCTGGGTTAGCACGACCAGTGCGAATGCTCGCAAAATCTTCTTTAGCGACAGTTACCGCTTTATTCATCTTGCTAGTTGCATCGCTTAACGTTGCTGCTACATCTGCCATTTGGTTTCCCGCCTAACTTAGTGACCATCGCTTATGCGACGATCGTGCCAATCGATTCGCCACGAACGGCGCGTGCAATATTTCCATTTGTCATCAAATCAAAGATCACGATTGGCAAATTGTTTTCGCGACAAAGCGCGAATGCTGCTGCATCGGCCACCGCAAGTGACTTACTCAAAACTTCGTCGTATGAAATCGAGTCGTA
>CAZFZK010000022.1:9785-13891 GCA_964523605.1 uncultured Candidatus Planktophila sp.
CATCGGCCACCGCAAGTGACTTACTCAAAACTTCGTCGTATGAAATCGAGTCGTATTTAGTTGCTGTTGGATCCTTCTTTGGATCTGCTGAGTAGACGCCATCGACGCCACTCTTTGCGAGCAACAACGCTTCGGCACCAATTTCAAGTGCACGCTGCGCGGAAACGGTATCGGTTGTGAAGAATGGCATTCCGGCACCTGCGCCGAAAATAACTACGCGACCTTTTTCTAAGTGACGAATCGCGCGAAGCGGAATATAAGGTTCGGCAACTTGACCCATGGTGATCGCAGTTTGGACGCGAGTTGCAATGCCCTCTTTTTCCAGGAAATCTTGTAAAGCTAAACAGTTCATAACTGTGCCGAGCATGCCCATGTAATCAGCTCGAGAGCGATCCATACCGCGTTGTTGTAGTTCGGCGCCGCGGAAATAATTACCGCCACCGACAACAACTGCTACTTGAACGCCAGTGCGAACAACGTCGGCAATTTGGCGAGCAACATCTTGCACAACATCAGGATCAACACCGATGCCTTTTGCGCCACCGAAAACTTCACCAGAAAGTTTAAGGAGCACTCTTCCGTATGTACCTCGTGTACCCGGCATGAGTGCTCCTTATCCTCTAGAACTTTAGATCTAGATAATCTCTGGTGAGTCTATTCCGCAGTTAGCGACCTTTTATTGACCCACGCGGAAGCGGAAGAATGCAGTCACGTTTGTGCCCGCTTCATCCAGAATCTGCTGAACGCTCTTCTTAGCATCCTTAGCGAATGACTGCTCGAGCAAGGAAACTTCCTTGACGAAACCAGTTACGCGGCCTTCAACGATCTTTGAAAGTGAAGCTTCAGGCTTGCCTTCGTTGCGTGCTGTTTCTTCAGCTAGACGGCGCTCGTTTTCGATTGCCTCTGCTGGAACATCTTCGCGCTTCACATATTGTGGAGCGAAAGCTGCAATGTGTTGAGCAACATCCTTACCAACTTCGCCAGCTTCCTTGGTCAACTGAACAAGAACGCCAACTTGTGGTGGTAGATCTGGGCTAGTGCGGTGCATGTAAACGCCAACTGGTGAACCAGTTAGAACGCCGATGCGACGAATTTCAATTTTCTCGCCCAGTGTTGCATTGCCCTCGTCAACTGTGGTTTGCACAGTTTTACCAGATGCCATTGTTGAAGCTAAGAATGCATCAACATCTGAAATCTTGGCTGACTCAAGGTGTGCAACTAACTCGTCGGCTAGTTCTTGGAAACGCTCGCCCTTTGCCACGAAATCTGTTTCGCAGTTGAGTTCAAGAATCACACCAAGGTCGCCGCTAACACGTGAAGTAACTAGACCGTTTGAAGTCAGACGTCCTTCGCGCTTAGTAACACCCTTTTGACCTTTAACGCGAATAATTTCGACAGCCTTGTCGTAATCTCCGCCTGCTTCGTCAAGTGCTTTCTTGCAATCAAGCATTCCTGCTGCAGTTGCTTCGCGCAGCTTCTTTACATCTTCAGCTGTGTAAGCCACTTATGCCTCCGGAGTTGTTTCGGCTGCAGGTGTTGCAGCGCTCTCTAGTAATTCAGCAGCAACAGCTGCGTCCGCTACAGCTGCTTCGGCAGGCTTTGCTTCAGCAGCAGCAGTTGCGCCACGTGCAGCAAGACCAGCTACAACAGCATCAGTGATAACGCGAGTTAACAAACCGATTGAACGGATTGCATCGTCGTTACCAGGAATCTTGAAATCAACTTCATCTGGATCGCAGTTAGTATCTAGAACAGCAATAACTGGAATTCCTAGCTTCTTAGCTTCTTGAACTGCTAAGTGCTCTTTCTTGGTGTCGATAACCCAGATTGCGCTAGGCAACTTGGTCATGTCACGAATACCGTTTAGGTTCTTCTGTAGCTTCTCGCGCTCGCGACGAAGAACAAGAAGTTCTTTCTTGGTTAGCAACTGATCGTTTGCATTTTCTAGCTTCTCAAGTTCCTTAAGACGCTGAATACGCTTGTATACAGTTGGGAAGTTTGTAAGCATTCCACCTAACCAACGCTCAGTTACGTAAGGCATTCCTACGCGAGCTGATTGCTGGATGATTGGTTCGTGTGCTTGCTTCTTGGTGCCAACATAAAGAATGTGGCCACCCTTTGCTACAACATCCTTCACGAATTCATATGCGCTATCGATTAGTGCAAGTGACTGTTGGATGTCGATGATGTAGATGCCATTGCGCTCAGCAAAAATAAAGCGCTTCATCTTTGGATTCCATCGACGAGTTTGGTGTCCGAAGTGGACTCCACTGTCGAGAAGTTCTCGCATTGTTACTACGGCCATGACGGCACGCTCCTTCTTCGGTTTTTCGCGCACGCGGCAACGAATAAACCTGACTCGGTTTATGGTGAATCAATTTGATTCACCCGTCGCACTCGAATTCATCGACCAATTACTTGGACCGAGATGACTATGCCGACCAGGGCCGGTGAGTGCTGAGATGTCACCTATTAATTAGCGGATGCCTCTTATTAGGTGCAGGGCAAATCCTACCTGAGCGTGACGAGTGCTTTGTACCTCTTATATGCGCGCTAGATACGGGCGGAAAGCTCGCTCTTGAGCAGTTCGGCCAAGTGCGGGGCAATCTTCCAATCAGCCAACATCGCCTGATAACGATCGACCTCGGCTCGATCAACTTTGACCCCAGTTTTAACCGCACGAATCATGATGTTTCGAGGGGTGTGTTCTCCCCCAATGAATTCGACGATATCAACTCGATATCCCAGCATTTTGAGAATCTGGGCGCGCAATGAATCAGTCATTAAATCAATTAACCGTTCGCTAACTACGCCATGTCGAGTTAACAACGACCAAGGTTCAGGAACCAGATCGATCTGAGCCTGTAAATCATGGTGACAACAAGGTGCCAACATAATTACTTTCGCTGAATTCTTAACTGCCCAAGCAATCGAATCATCAGTTGCGGTGTCACAAGCATGTAGCGCGATTGCGATATCTACTGGTTGTGCTGGCGTATCGGCAATTTTGGCAACTAAGAACTGCGCATCAGCGCCGAGTGAATTCGCGATCTGATCATTATGGCGCTTTGCTTCTTCGCGTTCATCAACGCCCAAGATTTTCACTTTTTTAGTAGCGCTATTTAAATATTCTTGCACCGCAAAAGTTAAATAAGCATGGCCGCAACCTAAATCGACAATTGAAATTTCAGACTGTGCGCCAACTTCATTATCAAGAGTTGGTTTTAGCAGCCTTAAGAATTCTTCAACTTGGCGGTACTTATCCATTTTCGATGGCTTGATCCGCTTATGACCATCGTGCATTCCAAGTAACGCAAAGATCCGATTATCTTCAGGCAACAACCTTTGCTTTTGCCGATCATGCGTTAAATCACGCTCGAGCTTTACTCGACCAATAGTTACCAGTGCTTCATCTTTCTTGCTGATGCGCACTGCATAACTCTCACTCGTGCTCTCGGCTAACAAGTTAGCGAAACCTTGACCGAGCAGTTCAGCGAAATCAATTTCATGAGCGCTTAAATTTTTAGTCGTTACTTGGCGGCCATCAGTGGATTGAATCTGTAATTTCTCTTCACCTTTTAGCAATACCGGCTTGATATCAATGCGCTCAGCTGTTGGCGTTAAATTGCGGCGACGGCCAGATAAAACAGCGCGTACAAAATCTGGAGACTTAATGTGTTCTTCTAACTCGGCAAATGCTCGCGATAGTTCAATCTTCATTAGCTAAGCCCTCGGGTGGGCTTGTTTGAAAGCTGCTTGCAAGCGCTCAGTAGAAACATGCGTATAGATCTGTGTTGTCGCAAGCGAGGCATGGCCAAGTATCTCCTGAACTGTACGCAGATCAGCACCACCTTCGAGCAAGTGCGTCGCAGCCGAATGGCGCAAAGCATGCGGCCCCATGCGTTCAAAACCTTCGAGTGCCGATAGTGCGTTATACACAACGGTACGCACAGCTCGTTGATCAATTCGTTTTCCGCGAGCGCCGATAAAAACACATTTCTCGGATTGTTCTTTCATAAGCAGTGGGCGACCATCGGCTAACCAGGCTTTAAGCGCGCGCATTGCCGGATTGCCAATTGGAATCGTGCGCTCTTTGCTGCCTTTAC
>CAZFZK010000023.1:0-13865 GCA_964523605.1 uncultured Candidatus Planktophila sp.
GAATGGAATAACTTCACGCTGGTTTGGGCAGATGGCGAATTTCCGATATTCCTAAAGAACTCATTGATAATCACTTTGGGATCACTGGTGGTCATTTTGATTTGTGCACTAGGTGCCGGCTTCATTTTGGGACGCTACCAATTCAAAGGCAATAGTTTGATTTACGGTTTTGTGTTAACTGGCATGTTGGTACCTGCCAAGTTAGCGATCTTGCCGCTATTTATTCAATTAAAATGGATGAACTTGATTGATTCACATATCGGCTTAATTCTGGTTTACGCATCGGGTGCACTACCAGCCGCAATTTTTATCATGGCTGGTTTCTTTAGATCACTGCCTGCCGATATCGATAGCGCTGCTCGTATCGATGGGGCTTCTGAATTTCAGCTCCTGCGATTAGTTCTAGCACCATTGGTGCGACCAGGTTTGGCAATCGTGGCGATTTATTCCGCAATTCCGATCTGGAATGACTTCTTCTTGCCGCTGGTATTTCTGCAAAGCCCTGAGAAGAAGACCATCATGCAAGGTCTGACTCTCTTCTTCGGTGAGTATTCCTCTCAATGGGGCGTGCTCTTTGCTGGTTTAACCATCGCTGCGCTACCTCTCATCATCTTGTACCTGCTGCTCTCCGAACAATTTATTAAGGGACTTACTGCCGGAGCTGTGAAAGGCTAGGGGTATGAGTTACTTAGGAATAGATGCTGGTGCGACCGCTACAAAATGGGCTTTATTTGATGGTTCACAGATTGTGGCATCTGGAAAATGCGCTGCAATGGATGGTCATGTTTACCGTCCAGAATCAAAGGTGCGCACGATTGAGGTTTTAACGCAAATATCAGCAGAAGTAAATAGTGCCGAAATTCGCGGTGTCTTCGCTGGCATCACCGGTGCTGCTGCTGAAGACAGTGCAACTGATCCACTTGGTCAGATCTTTCATGGCTTCTTTCCAAATGCAAAAGTTCGAGTAGTCCACGATATTGAGTTGGCATATTACGCAAACTTTGAAGTTGGCGAAGGAATTTTGCTCTACGCCGGAACTGGTTCAGTTGCGATGTATATCGATGATGAAGCTGGCCCAGTTCGCGCAGGTGGCTGGGGTTATTTACTAGGCGATGAAGGTGGCGCATACTGGATAGGTCGCGAATCAATTCGCTGGGTTTTGGCGGGGCTAGATACCGGCGAAGAAGTCGAACCAGACTCATTGAGCGATTTGATTTTGAAGCAGATCGGTGCCACGAATTGGGATGGAATAAAGAAATTTGTATATTCAAGCGATCGTTCTGAGATCGCAAAACTTGCAGAAACTGTAGGTCATTTAGCAGATTCTGGAAACGCGGATGCGCAAGGAATTATTTATGAAGCAAGTCAATTCTTGATCGCTCTAGTGCATCAGTTGGATACTCAAATTGAAAACGCTCCGCGCATTGTGATTGCTGGGGGAGTTTGCCAAGAAGGTTCGTTCATGGCTAAAGCTCTGCACTCATTCTTTAGCGAGCGAATTAGTATTTCTGATTGTGATATCGCGCAACGCGCGGCTGAACTAGCCATAGAAATTTAGTTGTTTAAGAAAAGTTACTTACTCTGCGATTTTTACGCGCTGCAGAGCTTGATCCAATCGAGATACCTCGTAAATCTCCATACCGGCAATTTTTACATCGGAACCAACTGGCACCAGAGCGCGTTTAAAACCTAAGCGATGAGCTTCGGCTAACCGGCGCGATACGCCACTAACTTTGCGGATCTCACCCGCAAGGCCAACTTCGCCAATTGCCACTAAATCAGCAGGTAAAGCAAGGGCTTTGGCCGCCGAGGCGACAGCTAAAGCAAGGGCTAAATCAGCAGCCGGTTCGGACATTTTCATGCCGCCTACTGTTGCCGCATAAACATCGCGACCACCGATTCGCACATTTGCACGCAGTTCAAGCACTGCCAGAGTCATAGAAGTACGAGCTGAATCTAGACCGCTGGTAACGCGACGGGCATTTCCGAAATCATTCTCGCGCCCCTGTGAAACTAAAGCTTGAATTTCGGCGAGCAACGGCCGGCGACCTTCGAGGGTCACTGTCACGCAAGTTCCGGGAACAGGTTCGGCATGGCGCGAAGTAAAGAGACCGGTTGGGTCGAGAACACTTTCGATGCCGGTGTCACTCAAATCAAAGCAACCAACTTCATCGCTGGCACCGAATCTATTTTTGATCGCTCGGATTAAACGTAATCGCGAATGACGTTCGCCTTCGAATTGTAAAACTACATCAACGATATGTTCGAGCATGCGCGGGCCAGCAATTGAACCATCTTTAGTTACATGGCCAACTAATAGCAAAGTGATATCGCGATCTTTACAAATACGAATTAACGCGCCGGCAACTTCGCGCACTTGGGTTACGCCACCTGGTGCACCATCGGCTGCGCTTGAACCAATAGTCTGAATCGAATCGATAATTAGAAGTTGTGGTTTTACTTCATCGATATGTGTGATTACGGCGCCTAAATCTGTTTCAGATGCCAACCAAAGTTTTGGATCAATGGCGTTGATACGTTCGGCGCGTAAGCGAACTTGTGAAGCTGACTCTTCGCCACTTATATATAGCGCCGGAATGTTATTTTTTGCAGTCTGTGCTGCAACCGAGAGCAATAGCGTTGATTTACCGACGCCTGGTTCGCCAGCTAATAAAATTGCAGCTCCTGGAACCAAACCACCACCTAATACGCGATCGAGTTCAGATACCCCGGTTGGCTTTGCACTTGCAGCAGATAAATCAACATCACCAATTGGAGTTGCCGAGTGTGTAACGCGGCCAGCAACTAGCGATAGTTTTTTAGGGGCCGCAATTTCTTCGACGGTGCCCCAAGCCTGGCATTCACCACATCGGCCAACCCATTTCTGCGAAGTCCAGCCACATTCGCTGCACTTAAATGGGTCTTTCTCTACTTTGGCCATGATGAAACCCTAGATGCTAGGACTGACTTTTTTCTTTCTGGGCCTGCAAAGTTGCGGGATGTTGCAGAACGAAGAGCGGCAATGAACGTGCTTGTGCTGATCTAATTCCTTCAACGCGTGCGTCGCAGAGTTTCGCCAGAATGTCATAAGCAGCTTGCCCCATTAGAGCGACTAACTCAGCGCGATTAGAAAGGTAAACCGGTTGAGTTCCGACATGGGCATCTGAGTTGCTGGTGCAATACCAATCAAAATCTTCGCCACCATCGCCCCATGCCAGTCGCTCGTATTCACCCAGCACGGTAATTGAATATGTGCGCTCGCCAACTTCGCGCGTTTCAAAAGAACGACGCATCGGCAACTGCCAACAGACATCGGGCTTAGTATCAACAAAATGTTTATTTTCTTTTTGCGCAAGATGATGCAGTACGCAACCAAAAGAACCGGTAAATCCTGGAGCTTCATGACCTTTACGGTTTAAGAAAATACAGGATTCTTCAACGACTCGAGTTTTGCGTTCGTTATCTTCATCGCTCTCAGAAATTTGCATCAATTCGCCTGGCTTGTTTGGTTGTGCAACATCAAAGTATTGCCACATCTCGCGTGTTAACAGTGCGGCAGCTCGTTGGGTACGTGCTTCATCTTCGGCATCTGAGTACATAGCGCCTTCAGTGCAGCAACCATCATTCGGGCGATCCGCAAAAACTCCTTTGCAACCATCGCCGTAGATACATGTCCAATGGGAAGTTAACCAAGTGAGGTCACACTTAAAAATCTCTTCTTCATCGTTGGGGTCAACAAACTCGACCCAATCGCGCGCGAACCCTGCTTTAACTTCGGACATAGAGGTTGAGCCTATGCGTAATTACCAAAAAGCGCACATCGCAAACAGGTACGATTGCGATATGAAAACTGCGGTAATAGGTGCTGGGAACATGGGCGAGGCGTTAATAGCTGGCCTGATTGCTTATGGTGAAACCCCTGCCAATATTGCGGTTTGCGAGAAGCGAGCTGATCGAGCAAGCGAATTAACGAGCCGATACGGTATTTCGATTGCTGAAATTACAGAGAGCGTGCGCACTGCCGATGTCGTTTTATTGGTTGTAAAACCACAAGACATGGCACCTGTATTGGCTGAAATTGGTGCTGCAATTAATTCTGACGCAGTAGTAGTTAGCTTTGCCGCCGGCAAGAAAATCGATTTCATCTCGAATAATTTAGGTAAACCAAATTCGGTTATTCGTGTGATGCCAAATACCGCAACTATGGTTGGGGCTGGCATGGCGGCAATTTCACTCGGCGCCGGCGTTACACCAGCGCAGCAAAATTTCGTGTCTGGATTTTTAGCAAAGTCAGGTCAAGTTGTTGAAGTTGCCGAAGAGTTACAAGATGCCGTAACTGCAACCAGCGGATCTGGCCCAGCCTACTTCTTTGCCTTTGTCGAAGCGATGGTAGCTGGTGCTAAAGAACTTGGATTGAGTTCAGAAGTTGCGACGCAACTGACAGTTCAAACTTTAATTGGCGCTGCAAAACTTCTGGCCGAAAGTGGAAAGAGTGCAACTGAGCTTCGCGAAAACGTAACTAGTCCAAATGGAACAACAGCTGCAGCGCTAAATTCTTTTGCCGAAGGCGAACTAGCCAAGCTGGTTGCGAGGTCAATGAAAGCAGCACGTGATCGTTCCATCGAATTAGCCTAAATGTTTCGAAAATTTACGGTTCTACTTACTGCTTTATTTCTTGTTTCAACTAATCCGCTAGCGGCTGCCCCGATAACGCCCTTGCCCATCATTAAAACAATTCCGATTGATCAAGATGTTGCTGGAATGTTGGTTGGCGATACCGCAATTTATCTCTTTGGAAATACCCCAACTGGCGGTTATGTAACTGCGTTAAATAAAGATGGTTCGCAAAAATGGCTACATAGCTTTTCTGACCTGACTGCTTTCACAATTTCAACAGGAGCGCTAGATACCAGCGGAAACATCTGGCTGGCAGGGGCCTCAGCAGCGCCAATTGCGATCGCTGCGCCTGCAAATCCGGCGCCAACGGCTACTAATCCCGATGGCGTGATAACGGGTGATGAAAGTCCAATTCGCCCAGACTTAAACAATCTAACTCTTTGGAAAGTTAGCAGTGCTGGTAGTGGTGTTGGTAAGTATCAATTGCCACTTACGGCACCGGTTCTACCAACTTCAATGAGCATTAATAAGAGCGGAATCTCGCTAGTTGCTTGGCAGGCTGCTGGTTCAATGTTTATTGCAGCCGATCTGCTTGGAAATTTTGGTAAACCGCTACGTGTGGGCAAAACAACGACAACGCTAGATAAAGTTATTCGAAACAGCGATGGCAGCAGCATTTTGCTCGGCAGTAGCACGGAATTATTTTTAGGCAATCAGGCAATCGGTATTCGAGCTGGCCTAATTATGAAAGTGGATACCACGCCTAAAATTGTGCAATCAGTAAGAAGTGGCGAAAAAGGAGCTTCTCGAAATTGGGCAAGTGCCACGACTTCACTTCTGCTAGGCGGATACTTGAAAGGCAAAACTTCAGCTCTTGCCACCATCACTAAATTTGCGGCAACTTTGAAGCCAACGTGGTCACTACGTTATAAAGCGACCTCTAGTGCTGCCGTCGCTAGCGGTGCTAGTTCAACAACTTATGCAGCATATGAGAATGCGGGCTCTGGCACATTGCTCACATTTGATAAAAGTGGAAAAGTTATTTCAACAAACTCATTCTTAGGTCAGCCGATTGCAATTGAGTTCAATAAAACTTTTGGTTTGTATATATACACCGGAAGTTCTATTTACGCTCTGCCGGCCAAATAAGTTAAGCAGAGATAAAAGCGATTTGTCGGTCTAAGGCCGCAAGCAAAAATCTTCTCTTATCAATAGTAAGAAATATGCCGTGACCTGGCTCAGTTGTCTGCTTTGAAGTAATTAAGCGCACCGGGTTATTAGTTTGGGCGAGGTTAATCGAACAAAGTCGCATTTCACAGTTCAAGATAAGTTCGCCATTTTCTAGCGAAAGCCGCGCACCTGGAGTGCCATAACTATCGATCGTGGCTGTTGCTATTTCTTTAGTCTTACCTACAAAAGTGCTTCTTATCTGGTTTGGAACTGGTGCTGAATTGTTACTAGCTGCGATCCAGACCATCCGAACCCCTGCTTTTTCTGGAGCGATAGCTACGTCAAAACCGGCTACTGGAATCCCATTTTCAGCTTGATCCAGAGTTGTGTAAGTCCAACTATCCGGTGAAATTCCACTGCGAGTGGCATATCGAACCTCACCTGAAGTGATCTCGCGTTTTTGATTAATCACTAAAACTGAATCGTAAATAATGTGTGTGTTGGTCTTATTAACGTAGGCCGCTAAGTGAAACGCAACATCACCTGTTGTTCGATTATCGGTTTTGCGATCACCATCGATAAGTTCGTAGGCCCACTTAGTTGTGTTTATTCGCTTCGTTGCTCCCAAGAGAATTCCTTGGCTCTCGTCGCGATAGAAAACAGATATCCCAGCTGGGGTTATGGCACAAGCATTGCTAATGCTTACGTCACTAGCCGTGCGTACTCGATCTGGAATTTCATAATTTTGGATTGCGGGACCGTTACCATCTACAACTTCAAAAGTAAAAGTTTTGCCATCGTATTGGGCATAACGAAGATCGCGATCAATCGCATCGGGATAGAAAATATGCAATTTCTGATTTATTCCGACTCCGGAAGTGCAAAGCGAGATGTTACCCGCAATTTTATTTTTGGTTCGACCAGCACTGCCGCCGGCACCATCTATCGTGGTTTTCTTCCAAACTAAACCATTCCAGTTGGCGATCTTTAAAGTGCCTTTAACCGCATCAGTGAAAACAATTATCGGCTTTCCATTAAAAGTAGTGCTAGCAATATCGCGACCATCTGTTGTTAGATCAACTGGTGCTGTTTTCCAAACAGCTTGCGGAACTATTGATTTCGTAACAGCTTCAGCTGATGTTCCCAATGAGTTTTGGGCAGTGACTGCAAAAGAATAAGGAGTGCCATTCTTAAGGCCGGTAACCACGATTGGGCTGCTAGCGCCACTTACGGTTAGAGAGGTCTTTAAGTTTTTAACGGTGTAAGCAGTTACTTGTGCCGCACGTGCATTTGCTGGTGGGTCAAAGGTAATAATTGCGCTCTGATTTCCGATCAGCGCTTCAACATTTCGAGGCGCATCTGGAACGCTTACGGCAAGACCTACTGGGGGCTTTACGCGTAAATCTTCCATCATTGCTAACAAAAGCGGGCCGGGCTGGTGGAAAACTTCACCCGCATCCAGATTTGGCGTCATTACCGCGTCTGGACCACTCTTTGAGTAGGTGGCTTCATCTAAGTGACTTACTGAAGAACCTGGTTCGTAAACAGCGGGCGTGTACATCTTTATTTTCTCGCCGCCATTAGCACGCTTACCGTTCTCGCCAATCCAGTGAAGTGGACCAGTTAGCGTTTTTCCAAGTTCTAAAGATGGAGTCGGTATATCAGCTAAGCGGCGACCATCTGGAGTTTGAATGTAGGCATCAAATGGAGTTGGCTGATCGATGCTGCCGAAACCAAAAAACTTGTCATACACGTCGACTGATAAGAAACCTAATCCGTGTGCTACTTCATGCAAGATTACAGATTCCAAGTCGTATTCAGTACTACGTGGTTTATCGTCACCTCGTTGGTTCCAATTAGCCGCTGAGTTAACTTGAATAATTATTTCCGGATTGTCGCGATCTAAATCTTTTCCAGCAAGCGCGTTAGCAAGTGCTGATGGATACCAAAGTGTCGAATCTGGTGCACCAACGAATCCGGCAAAGTAACTTCCGGGACGGGCGCTACCAAGAACATCACTATTTGCACTTCGACCCCAAGTTGCTGTCACTGTGATGTCAACGGATGATTTGAAATTTGCTGCCCATGTATCGAGTGCGGCTTGCACTTCAGTACGTGCCCAAGTCGGAAACGAGGTATACGTGACGGCAAACTTTGAAAGTTTCTCTAAATTTGCAGACGATGAACTCTTTGAGGTTGTCGCATTAGCCGCAGGAGTTGATGTTCCAGCATATGTGTGGCCCCAAACAGTTGATGGGCGAACCCTGACTTGAGCTTGTGCAGTTGGCGTCAATAACGAAGCCGAAATAACCGCAGCCGAAAGCAGAGCGATGCTTAATTTCGCTCTATTTCTACTGGATCTGCCCCACATATTGCGCAACGCTATCAGGGTGAGATGATTG
Organism: uncultured Candidatus Planktophila sp.; assembly: GCA_964523605.1. GTDB lineage: Bacteria > Actinomycetota > Actinomycetes > Nanopelagicales > Nanopelagicaceae > Planktophila. The sequence goes on from CAZFZK010000023.1 coordinate 8,190, forward strand.
GCTTATGACTGCGCAGCCTAAAATTTCCCGTGAGATTGACCCCTCGGAATACTCTGAAGTACTCAATCGGCTGCGCCAAGAGCCGGCAATTTCTAGGCAGAATTCAGCTGGAAATGCCCGTCCTGAACCAACGTTAGATGAAGCGCGTGAAGACTTAGCACGCGCAATTGGCGAAGTTGCACATTCGCTATTTGCTAAAAAATATGGCCCGATGGTTGCCACAGTTACTAAAACTACTGCCGAAGCTGTTCTAAAAGATCTTGAGAAGAATGCTTATCGCGCAAAGAATGATGCAACTTTGATCGCACAAGAATTAATTGACCGTGCAATTACTAAAAATCGGAGCAAGAAAAAGTGACAGTTGTGACAGTTTATTCACGCAAGAATTGTCACCTTTGCGATTTGGCTGTAGAAAGTTTGGAATCAGTTCAAGCTGAATTGAATTTTGAAATTGAGAAAATTTACATTGACGGCAACAATGAATTAGTCCAAATGTATGGCGAGGAAGTTCCAGTTATTCATATTGACGGAAAGCACCACGATATTTTTCGAGTGAATCTAGAGCGCTTTAAATCTTCCCTTGAAAAACATCGTCAGCATCAATAATTCGATACGAGTAACCCTGCTCAGCCAAGAATCTTTGGCGATTTTGTGCAAAATCTTGATCAACAGTGTCGCGAGAAACCACTGAATAAAATATTGCGCCACGACCATCTGATTTGGGACGCAAAATGCGACCTAACCGCTGAGCTTCTTCTTGGCGAGAACCAAATGCACCTGATACTTGAATCGCAATTGTGGCATCTGGGAGATCAATCGAAAAGTTAGCTACTTTAGAAACAACTAAACATTTGATTTCACCGGTGCGAAAAAGTGCAAATAGTCGTTCGCGTTCCTTGACCGGAGTGTCACCTTTGATCAGCGGAACCCCTAATACTTCAGAGAGCTCATCAAGTTGTGAAATATATTGACCGATTACTAATACTTGGTCGGCAGCATGCCGTTCTACTAGCGCCTCAACAACCTTTCGTTTTGTGGCAGTAGTTGAGCAGTAGCGGTAGCGCTCTTCAGGTTCTGCGGTGGCATAAAGCATGCGTTCTGATTCAGTCAGATTTACGCGTACTTCAACGCACTCTGCTGGCGCGATATACCCCTGAGATTCAATTTCTTTCCAGGGCACATCGAAACGTTTCGGCCCAATTAGGCTGAAAACTTCGCCTTCCATGCCGTCTTCGCGTACCAGCGTCGCAGTCAAACCTAAGCGACGACGCGATTGAATATCGGCGGTAAAGCGGAAAATTGGCGCCGGTAGCAGGTGTACTTCGTCATAAATAATCAAGCCCCAGTCATGCGTATCAAAGAGATCTAAGTGCGCGTAGACACCATTTTTCTTCTTGGTCATTACTTGATAGGTAGCAATAGTTACAGGTCTGATTTCTTTTTTAGCACCCGAGTACTCGCCAATTTCATCTTCATTTAAAGTTGTGCGTTTTAATAATTCATCTCGCCACTGACGAGCTGCAACGGTGTTAGTTACCAAAATAAGAGTTGTGGCTTTGGCATGCGCCATGGCAGCAGCGCCGACAATTGTTTTTCCAGCTCCACATGGAAGTACTACAACGCCAGAACCGCCGTGCCAAAAACCTTCAGCAGCGAGTTCTTGGTAGGGGCGAATTTTCCAATCTTTCTGGACTAAATCAATTTCATGCGCTTGACCATCGACATAACCAGCAAAATCTTCGGCTGGCCAACCTAAGCGCAATAGTGATTGCTTAATTGCGCCACGTTGGCTCGGATGAACTGCCACAGTTTCTTTATCAATGCGCACCCCAAGCAATGGTGCAATTTTCTTAGCTCGAATTACTTCTTCAAGAACCGCGCTGTCATTTGTTATCAGAATCAATCCATGAACTGGATCTGCCTCTAAACGCAAACGACCATAGCGAGACATGGTTTCGGCAATATCTACTAACAATGAATGCGGAACTGCGTAACGCGAATACTTAATCAAAGTGTCGATAACTTGCTCTGCATCGTGCCCTGCAGCACGTGCATTCCATAAACCTAAATTGGTCAGCCGATAAGTATGAATATGTTCAGGGGAGCGCTCTAGTTCAGCAAACGGGGCGATCGCTCGTCGACATTCAACGGAACCCGGATGATCAATATCTAAGAGCAGAGTTTTATCGCTCTGGACAATCAGCGGGCCATCAGTCATTTAATAAGTCCTTAATAAAGGCGTGCAGGAAGTCAGTTCGTTGGTGCATTGCGCTAACGCTGGCCCATTCGGTGAGCGCATGTGCGCCGCCACCAATTGCACCTAAACCATCTAGAACTTGGGCACCTGCGGCAGCCGCAAAATTGCCATCGCTGGCACCTCCGACTGAAGCATGACCAAGTTCTGGAATTCCGATAGTCGCGGCAACTTTCTCGGCTCGCTCGTATAGCGCTTTAGTTGCGGCAGGTTCTAGCGGCGGGCGATTTAAACCACCCACAACTTCAATTCGAGCAGCCGGATTATTTGGCTGTAAAGCTTTTATAGCTGCATCGACACGAAGTAACTCAATAGTCGAATAAGAACGCGCATCGATATCTAATACTGCTAAATCTGGAACTGAATTTGTTGTTATACCAGCACTTAACTTGGTTGGGACAACAGTGGTGCCATGTTCAGAATTTTCCATAGCTGCAAGTTGTAAGACTAAATTGGAAATTTCAACCGTTGAGTTAATTCCATTTTCTGGTTCGAGACCAGCATGAGCCGCCCGGCCATGTACTTTTACTTGATACATCGCAGTTCCTTTGCGGCCAGTTTTAACTTTGCCATCAAGTGATGCTTCGAGAACCAAGACTGCCTTTGCATTTTCAGAAAGTTCTTTAATTAAATTGCGCGAAGCATGGCTGCCAGTTTCTTCATCAGTAGTTGCAACTAAAGCTACTGACCCTTCGATGCCCTTAAGCGCAAAGAGTGCCTGCAAGAAACCAACTTTCATATCAAAAGTTCCGGGACCTCTAATTACGTCGCCCTTGATTTCAAATAACGGTTGGTAAGAACCTTTTGGCCAAACCTTATCTAAATGCGCAAGTAAAACAATTTCAGGTTTAGCATCGCCCCACCAGAAAACCGGGCGACCTTCTATTTCGCGTATCTGTGCCGGGGTTCCTAAAACTTCAGCGGCAATTGCACTTGCTACTTGGACAACTTCACGACAAGCAGCGAGATCTTCAGTAGGAGATTCGCATCGAACTAAAGTCTCGAGAGAGCTAATCATGAGGTCAGGCATAGGGTTAAGTCTGCCGTATTCGGGACTTTGGGCGTTGGTCATAGCGGTGCGACCCCCGTAATACGCGGGATTCGAAAGCTTTGCATCTCACCGGTGGCATGATCTCGAGCCACTAAGGACCCTGCCGAAATTTTTATTGGGTCAACGATGCGATGTGAAACAGCGCCATTGTTATCGGCATACCCAATCGAAAGTGCTTGTTGCTTTTCGACGTAAATCGCCAGCAGATCCATAGTCTCATTTGCAGTCGTGCGAGGAAGTGAACCAAGCATATTGGCAGCGGACTCTCGAATTTTGCTTTGCTTATGACTTGATTTCTCGCCAGCTCTAATTGAACGTACCGCAGCAGCAAGTGTCGATTCAGATGGCTGATCGATTTCACCAATTACTCGTGGTGGTTTTGGTTTAGCTTTTGCTCGGTGCGAACGATGGCCCGTAATTAAGGCGCCATTGCTTGCTTCAGCTGCTGGCAAGTAGCCAGCGTTACGCAAAACATTCATGGCATCAGCGGCATCCAAATCACAGATTAAAACTTCTGCGGCAATTTTTCTGAGCGAAAGTACATCAAGTCGTTTATCGCTCATAATCTGAGCAATTAGGGAAGTATCTTCGCAGCGGATAAAGCTGGCGGTATTTCCGACCCGCAACTTTCCATGTTTCTTCGCTACATCGGCAATCAAATATTCCAAAGGTTGTGGCATTGGAGTTTTTGAAGTCTTAACTAAGAAGGTACGAATTTCTTCGCCACTTTTACCGTGATCTAGTCCGCGCCGAATTGAAGCTTCGCTGAAACGGTACACAGTTGCACCACCACGACTTTCAATGTCGGCTACTGCCGAAAGATCACGTGCAATGTCATGCTCTAACGGTCCAGGTGCAATTGCTGTGTTATCACTCTGAATCAAGATGTGGTCAACTGGTTTAGGCAGATCTAAATCTATGCCGATCTCATCGGCACCAGCCATGAATGCTCTTCCGTATTTCGCCGAAGCACCTTGACCGGTAAAGCCCAACCATTCGGCTTCGCGCAGAGTCCAGACGATAAGTTCATCTTGAATGCCCGGATTACGCTTACTTGGCGCTATCCATTTAATAGCGCGAGTGAAGCTATCTAAATCTGGCGCCAAATTTGGGTGCTGATTTAGCAAGTTAATTACTAATTTACGAGTGCTTGCTGCATTTACGCGATCGAGTTCAGGGCCAAGGGCCGCAACGCTTTTTGCTTCACCGCGACCAACCAGACCGCTCACACGCGAAGTAGTTAGCCAATTCGCAGCGAGAGTGCTCCATCGAGTCTCGGCACTTTGAGTCAGCCAAATATCAAAATTGTTACTTGGCAAAATACGATCATCACCATCAATTGTTAGCAATCCTGCTAGATAGGAAAGCTCGGCAATAAACGCGGCACAATTTTCATCAATTCCAATATGTGTAGAGATTAATTTTAGGTCACGAACACCGAGACCACCAGAACGCAAAGCATCTGCTGGTTCTTGTGCCCAGAAGTGAAGTAGCTCTTCGACCCAACCAAGAACCGTTGCTACGTTGGCTGCAGCCGCCATGTTTACAGATTTCTCAACTCGTTTAGTACCAGTGATTGCAGGAGCACTGCTTTCATAACTCTTATGTACTTTTCCACCGCGTAAGAAAATTCCAACTTCGCGCGGCATGATTACAGTACGCTGATCTAACGGAACTAAAAACTTACGATCTAATAACCAGGCAATTCCAGGGCCGGGGTTTTTTATGTCGCCAACACTTCCGCGAGGTGGCCCCCAAACTAATTGAGTTAGTACACGCTTTGCAGCTTCTGGTGCTTCATTTAATTCAGTTAACTTTAATTTTGCAAGAGAAGCTGGCCCAAGACCGGCAGGTTCATTAATTAACAATTGACTTACGGAAGTTGGAAGTCGCAAACCTTTATCAGTTGGGTAAAGCAGGCCAAAAGTGATTAGTCGAGAAACTGCAATGGCAGCATCTTTATGCGTTACTGAGACCACGTTTTTAAGCGTAAATTCTTCATCTTGTGCCACACAAGCTTCAAGGATTTGAAATTCAAATTCAGTAAGTGAATCAACTGCGCGCGCAATGCTGTGTGAGGATGATGCTCGAACTGCCAGTGATGCCAAATCTGGCGGGACAGGTGAGACTAAATCAGGGCGAGCAGCAAAAAGCGCTGATAAACCGGCATCGTCAAGCGAGCGCAGATAATCGGTAAATGAGCGAATTTCCATAACCGTCCTACATTAGTGGAAGGAAGGTTGATCCGCCTATTTAAGTTCAAGGCTAGCGAGATTTACGAGGGCGCAGCCAAGTCAAGCCAGCTGCCAATCGACTAACTAACGGCCCAAATACTTGGCTAAATTTGCGGCCCCGGCGAAATTCATGAATC
>CAZFZK010000024.1:0-12556 GCA_964523605.1 uncultured Candidatus Planktophila sp.
TTTCGATTTGATCGCGGGAATAGCCCAGCATAGGCTTGCGTTAGCACTCAAGACCCGAGTCTGCTAATTGCAGGCTCTAATGAATTCGATTTAAAAGGAGCTCTAATCATGGCCGTAACCATTAAGCCACTAGAAGACCGCATCGTAGTTAAAGCTAATGAAGCCGAGACAACTACCGCGTCAGGTCTCGTAATTCCAGATACTGCAAAAGAGAAGCCTCAGGAAGGCACCGTTGTTGCAGTTGGCCCAGGTCGCTTCGATGATGGCGTTCGCGTTCCAATGGATGTCAAAGTTGGCGACGTAGTTCTATATAGCAAGTACGGCGGAACTGAAGTTAAGTACAACGCCGAAGAATATTTAGTTCTATCTGCTCGCGATATTCTCGCTGTAATTGAGAAGAACTAATGGCCGGCAAATCTTTACAGTTTGACGAGCAAGCCCGTCGCGCCATGGAGCGCGGTGTAAACATTTTGGCTGACACCGTCAAGGTAACTCTTGGACCTAAGGGTCGCAATGTGGTTATCTCAAAAACATTCGGTGCCCCAACCATCACAAACGATGGCGTAACAATTGCGAAAGAGATTGAACTCTCTGACCCAGTTGAAAATATGGGCGCGCAACTAGTTAAAGAAGTCGCTACCAAAACCAACGATGTCGCTGGTGACGGAACCACAACTGCAACTGTGCTTGCTCAAGCAATGGTTAAAGAAGGTTTACGTAACCTTGCAGCTGGTGCACAACCGATGGATATCAAAATTGGTATCGAAGCTGCAGTTACTGCAATTTCAGCAGCTCTTAAAGCCAATGCCACTGTCGTAAAAGACAAGGCACAGATCGCAGATGTTGCAACTATTTCAGCTCAAGATCGTGGCATCGGTGACTTAATTGCCGAAGCTATGGATAAAGTTGGCAAAGATGGCGTAATCACTGTTGAAGAAGCATCTACCACCGGGCTAGAACTTGAGTTCACCGAAGGTATGCAATTTGATAAGGGTTATATCTCGCCTTATTTCGTAACTGATCAAGATCGCATGGAAGCAATTCTGGAAGATGCTTATGTTTTGATCTCAGGCGGAAAGATTTCAGCTTTAGCTGAGTTATTGCCAATCCTAGAAAAAGTTGCTCAGACATCAAAGCCACTGTTAATCATCGCTGAAGATGTTGAAGGCGAAGCGCTTTCTACGCTGGTTGTTAACCGTATGCGTGGCGTATTTGCCTCAGCTGCTGTTAAAGCACCTGGCTTCGGTGATCGTCGTAAAGCTATGTTGCAAGACATCGCAATCCTTACGGGCGGCGAAGTTATCTCAGCCGAAGTTGGCATGAAGTTGGATCAAATCGGTTTGGAATCACTCGGTCGCGCACGTCGTGTTGTTATCTCAAAGGATGCAACCACCATCGTCGATGGTGCTGGCGACAAGGCAGTAGTTGCAGCTCGCGTTTCTGAGATTCGCAAAGAGATCGAAAATACTGACTCTGACTGGGATCGTGAAAAACTACAAGAGCGCGTTGCAAAACTCGCTGGTGGCGTTTGCGTAATCAAAGTTGGCGCACATACTGAAGTTGAACTCAAAGAAAAGAAGCACCGCCTTGAAGATGCGATCTCAGCAACACGTGCCGCAGTTGAAGAAGGCATCGTAGTTGGCGGTGGCGCAGCTCTAGTACATGCAGCTGATGCACTCGATGGCGATCTTGGCTTTGAAGGCGATAAGGCTGTTGGCGTCCGTTTGGTTCGCAAAGCTTGCGACGAGCCACTTCGTTGGATTGCTGAAAATGCCGGCCTTGAAGGTTATGTAGTTGTTGCAAAAGTTCGCGCAATGAAAGCCAATGAAGGTTTCAATGCAGCTACTGATGTTTACGGCGACTTAGCTAAAGATGGTGTTATCGATCCAGTAAAAGTAACTCGTTCAGCATTAGCAAACGCTGCTTCAATTGCCGCGATGTTCATTACAACTGAAGCAGTTGTTTATGAGCGCCCAGCAGATGATGCACCTGAAGCTGCTGGCGGACACGGCCACTCACATGGTCCTGGTGGACACTCGCACTGATTAACTAATTAGATTACAAAATAAAAAACCCGCCAGTTACCTGGCGGGTTTTTTATTTTCAAGGAGGAATTAAATTTAGCTAGCGGTTGAAAGTGGAAGCGCACCAGTGCTTTCCAGAATGGCAACGCGATCATCTTCAGAGAGACCGCCCCAGATCCCATAAGGTTCTTGGACTGAGAGTGCGTGCTTGCGACAGGCTTCGATAACTGGGCAACTATTGCAAACTGCTTTGGCAGCGTTCTCGCGATTGCGGCGACGTGGCCCGCGTTCGCCATCTGGATGAAAGAACATTTCACTTGGCAAATCTTGGCAGGCTCCGCTTTGCTGCCAATTCCAGTTTTCAACAACTGGTTTCGGAAGTCGAGAAATTTCGCTCATGGCTCCTCCAAACGGGTTAATTACTCAAGGAGTGAACCATACAATCGCTTCATAGGTTGTTCAAGTATCTAGGGGAGAAATCTTGGTAAAACAGCCTATTGAGCGTACTCGAGTGGCACGAATCTCACTTACCCCCGAAGATTGGGGCATGGATCAACCTCTGACCGTAGCTGCCTTAGCCCGCCAGATCGGTGTGGCCCCGGCAACCCTGCGGACCTGGGATCGCCGGTATGGCTTAGGGCCGACCGAGCATGTTGAAGGCAGCCATCGTCGATATTCAAGAGCAGATGTCGCCAGGTTAGTCATGATGCGACGTTTGATTACAACTGGGGTCTCGCCAAGTGATGCGGCGCAAAGAGCAAAAGCACATCAAGGTGAAGTCTCACTACCCAAAATTGTTACTGAATTAGTTGTTAATGAAGAATTAGTTTCTGCCTTATGTCGCGCAGCGGAATCACTTGATCGTGATTTTGTTTTACAGGCACTGCGTCAAGACTTGATGAAAAATGGCGTAATTAACTGCTGGCAGAACGTTATCGTGCCAGTCTTAATTCACATCGGGGATAGCTGGGCAAGAACTGGCGAGGGTATTGAGATCGAGCACATGATGTCTGAATTAATCAAAATGGTTTTACGCGAATCCGTACCTGAGGAATTCGATGCAGTTAATTCCCGGCCAGTTTTATTAGCTTGTGTTGGCGAAGAGCTTCATTCACTAGCTTTACATGCACTTGCTGCTGCTTTGGCCGAACGAGAAATATCCAGTAATTTCTTGGGAGCACGCACCCCGTTATCTGCACTTTGCGGAATCATTAATAAGTCAGCGCCGCCCGCTCTATTTCTTTGGGCACAGTTACCTGAAAACGGAGACCCACGATTCTTCGAAGAATTACCTGCCGTGCGACCTGCCCCCAAAATCGTTCTTGGTGGCCCCGGCTGGAATCCAAAGCAATGCAGCGAAGTCACCGTAGCAGCTGATTTACAGCGTGCTTGTCAGGAAATTACGCAGGCAGTCGGAGCCTAAAAGAGCCGTTAGACTTTGGCCTCGAGCGTTAATAGCTAGCTTTTTAATCTATTGCAGGGGAGGCCGAAATGAGCGATGACAAAATCGCAATGATGGGCCTGACCTATGACGATGTGCTCTTGTTGCCTGATGCCTCCGAAGTAGTGCCTTCCGAAGTCGAAACATCTACGCAGTTAACCCAAAACATCACATTAGCGGTTCCGCTGGTTTCATCAGCGATGGATACGGTAACCGAATCACAACTGGCAATTGCAATGGCAAAAGCTGGCGGCATTGGAATCATTCACCGTAATCTTCCGATTGCCGAACAAGTAACTCACGTTAAATTAGTTAAAAATGTGGGCATAGTGGGCGCAGCAGTTGGCGTTGGCGACGATGGATTTGCTCGCGCACAAGCACTAATTGAAGCTGGTGTTGATGTAGTTGTAGTTGATACTGCACACGGTCATCATCGTGCGGTACTCGATGCAATTGCTCGAATTAAGAAATTTTCGCCAACTACCGAAATCATTGGTGGCAATGTGGCAACCCGCGCTGGTGCACAAGCACTAATTAATGCTGGTGCCGATGCCGTAAAAGTTGGAGTTGGTCCTGGTTCTATTTGCACCACTCGAATTGTGGCCGGTGTTGGTGTTCCGCAAATTACCGCCATCATGGAAGCTGCCAAAGCTTGTGGCAAGGCGGGTATTCCTTTAATCGCCGATGGTGGTCTGCAATATTCCGGCGACATTGTTAAAGCCCTAGTTGCTGGTGCAAATTCGGTAATGCTTGGTTCGTTACTAGCTGGCTGCGAAGAATCACCGGGTGAGCTAATTGAAATTGATGGCCGCAAATACAAGGGCTACCGCGGAATGGGCTCACTTGGTGCGATGCAATCTCGTGGCGAGCAAAAGTCTTATTCCAAGGATCGCTATATGCAAGACGATGTTTTATCTGAAGATAAATTAGTTCCCGAAGGCATCGAAGGAAAAGTTTTATATCGCGGCACAGTAGCCGAAGTAGTCCATCAATTAGTTGGTGGTTTACGTTCTGGCATGGGATACGCCGGTGCGCCTGATATCAACACCTTGCGCCGTGATGGTCGCTTAATTCAAATTACTGCAGCTGGCTTGCAAGAAAGTCATCCGCACGATGTTTTGCACGTGGCAGATGCCCCTAATTATGCGAAGAAAGGTTAGGGCCAAGTAAATGTTCGAGATTGAAATCGCACCTGGCAAGCGCGCCCGCCAAGCTTATTCATTTGACGATATTGCGATTGTGCCATCGCGCCGTACTCGCGACCCCGAAGATGTTTCTACTTCATGGCAGATCGATGCTTACAAATTTGATTTACCCATGTTGGCAGCGCCAATGGATTCGGTGGTCTCACCACAAACCGCAATTGCCATCGGCAAGTTAGGCGGCCTAGGTGTTCTAAACCTTGAAGGTCTCTGGACTCGATACGAAGATCCGCGCATTCAACTTGGCGAAATTGCTTCGATGCCAGATGCGCAGGCGACTCGTCGTATGCAAGAACTTTATAGCGCTCCAATTCAACCCGCGCTAATTAAAGAACGCATCAAACAAATTCGTGAATCTGGCGTAACGGTTGCAGCATCACTTTCCCCGCAACGAACTGCTGAATTGCATAAAGCGGTTGTCGATGCTGGTGTTGATATTTTCGTTATTCGCGGCACCACAGTTAGTGCAGAGCACGTTGCAACTCGTGATGATGCGCTTAACTTGAAGAAATTTATTTACGAATTAGATGTGCCGGTAATTGTCGGTGGTGTTGCAACTGCAACAGGTGCCCTTCACCTAATGCGCGCAGGTGCAGCTGGCGTTCTAGTTGGTTTTGGTGGCGGCGCTGCGCACACCACTCGTAAAGTTTTAGGTATTCAAGTTCCAATGGCATCTGCTGTTGCTGAAGTTGCTTCAGCTCGTCGCGAATATCTCGATGAATCTGGCGGCCGCTATGTGCACGTTATTGCTGACGGCGGCGTTGGTCGCAGCGGTGATATCGCAAAAGCAATTGCAATGGGTGCCGATGCAGTAATGATGGGCTCACCATTAGCAAAAGCAACTGAAGCTCCTGGCTTAGGTTGGCACTGGGGTTCCGAGGCGCATCACGCAGTACTTCCTCGAGGTGAACGCGTTGCAGTTGGCACTGTTGGCACGCTAGAAGAAATTTTGCTCGGACCATCTAGTACTTCCGATGGTTCCATGAACTTATTCGGCGCTCTTCGCCGCGCAATGGCTACTTGCGGATATTCCGATGTCAAGGAATTCCAGCGCGTCGAGGTACTTATCAATCGTGGCTAATTCAGTAATAGTTCTTGATTTTGGTGCGCAGTATGCGCAATTAATTGCGCGTCGAGTGCGCGAAGCAAATGTTTTCTCCGAAATTGTTCCATCATCGATCACGGCTGCTGAAGTAACGGCTAAAGCACCCAGTGCAATTATTTTATCTGGCGGCCCAGCTAGCGTTTATGCACCAGGAGCGCCCAAGTTCGATGAAAGTATTCTGCAGCTAGGTATTCCAGTTTTTGGAATTTGTTACGGCTTTCAAGCAATGGCAGCAGCTCTTGGTGGCGTAGTTAGCCAAACTGGAAAGTCAGAATTCGGCCGAACCGAAATCACTGCAACTACTAGTGCAAAATTATTTGCGGGACTGCCAGTTAAGCAAAATGTTTGGATGAGCCATGGTGATGCGGTTACTACTGCGCCAACTGGATTCACAATCTGCGCAGTTACTGCCGATACGCCAATTGCGGCGTTTGAAAGTAGCGATGGAAAATTAGCAGGTGTTCAGTTCCACCCCGAAGTTTTGCATTCCGAACAAGGCCAAGTGATTCTAAAGCGTTGGTTAATTGAGATTGCAGGTTGCGAACCTAATTGGACTTCCGAAAATATCGCAGCTGCCGAGATCGCTAAGGCAAAGGCAGTTATCGGCGATAAGCGAGTGATTTGCGGGTTATCTGGTGGAGTTGATTCAGCTGTAGCTGCCGCGATAATTCAGGCAGCAGTTGGAAAACAATTGACTTGCGTGTTTGTCGATCATGGCTTGTTACGCAAAGGCGAGTCCGAGCAAGTAGAACGTGACTTTGTTGCAGCAACTGGCGTCTCACTTGTTGTAGTTGATGCAGTTGATCAGTTCATGAATGCGCTAGCCGGCGTTACAGATCCAGAAACTAAGCGAAAGATAATCGGTCGCGAATTTATTCGTTCATTTGAATCAGCTGCGCGCGAGATTGCAGCTGGGGGAGATGTTGAATTTTTAGTACAGGGCACGCTTTATCCAGATGTAGTTGAGTCTGGCGGCGGCGAGGGCACCGCAAATATTAAGTCACACCATAATGTTGGTGGCTTGCCAGATGATCTTAAGTTCAAGTTAATTGAACCGCTTCGAACTTTATTTAAAGACGAAGTTCGCCAAGTTGGTTTGCAGTTAGGTTTGCCCGAAGCAATCATTTGGCGCCAACCTTTCCCCGGTCCCGGCTTAGGTATTCGCATCATTGGCGAAGTAACGGCTGAACGCTTAGAGATTCTGCGCGAAGCCGATGCCATCGCGCGCGAAGAGTTAAAGGCAGCCGGCCTAGATCGTGAAATTTGGCAGTGCCCAGTTGTGCTGCTCGCTGATGTGCGCAGTGTTGGCGTTCAGGGCGATGGTCGCACCTATGGCCACCCAATTGTGTTGCGGCCAGTTTCTAGTGAAGATGCAATGACAGCGGACTGGTCTCGTGTTCCTTATGAGGTCCTAGCCAAGATTTCCACGCGCATTACCAATGAAGTGCGCGAAGTTAACCGCGTAACTCTGGATATTACTAGCAAACCCCCAGCAACTATTGAGTGGGAGTGATCCGAGCGATCGGTATCATTTAGTCATTATGAAACGCACTTTAGTTATCGCCGCTGTAATTGTTTTGGCAGCTTCACTTACGCCTTCAGTTTCAGCAGCGACTAAAGAGCCAGTAAAGATTTGTAGCAAAGCAACTTCTAAACCACATGCATCACCTTCGGTTTTGCAACCAAAGACCGTTGCTAAATCACTGCCAACTACATTTACCTTTGTAACTAATTGCGGAAATATTGTGGTCGAAACAGTTGGTGCTAAAGCGCCACAAACTTTAACTGCGCTAGCAACACTTGCTAGCCGTGGCTTTTACAACTCAACTCTTTGTCATCGTTTAACCACGCAGGGACTTTACGTTCTGCAATGTGGAGATCCGACCGCATCTGGATCAAGCGGACCAGTGTTTAATCGCAAACCTTGGACCGGAATTCCTGATGAGAATTTGCCGGTAGGTCAGAGCGTGACTTATCCAGCCGGAACTTTAGCTATGGCTAATTCAGGTAAAAATACCAATGGCAGTCAGGTCTTCTTTGTGTATGAAGATTCTGCGCTAAATCCCTATTACACAGTATGGGGACGTATCACGAGCGGGCTAGATATTTTGCGCGCTATCGCAGCCGCTGGTGCTGCAAAGCAAGGGCAAGACGGTAAGTATTATTACAACGGCGATGGTTTCCCAGTTCAAACAGTGGAAATTCGCCGCGTTATTGTTCGCTAGTTGGTATTTACAATCTTAAAAGCTTCAGCAATAACTCCATCAGCAAACCCGCCGATTTTGGCATTACGCATGCCCCATTCACGTAACATGTTTTCTAACTCTTTATTGTGAGCTGTTTGCGATGCATGGGCTTGCAGCACTTTAACTTTTAATGGGAAAGTTTCAGTTATATCAACCCAATGATCTGGTTGCGCATGGCCCATAACCCAAACCTCTTTTACTCGCCAAGGTTCGTGGCCAGCTTCTCTTAAATCGGTGAAAGCAAAAGGATTTCGAGCATCTGGATAAACGGCTTGAATTGCTGATTCACCAGCAGCTAAGTGATCTGGATGGCTGGCGCCAATGCGATCCCAATTTCGTTCTGGACTTTGGCAAACCAGGCGATCTGGTTTAAATCGACGAATCTCGCGCACAATATCTTTACGTAATGCAATTGTTGGTTCGAGCCAACCATCTCGATAATTTAAAAAAGTAATATCTGTGACGCCGATAATTGCACCAGCTTCGCGTTGTTCACGTTGACGCACTTGTGGCATTTCTTCCATCGGGATTCCGGACTCTTCGCCACCTTGATCGCCATTGGTGCAAAGAACATATCCAACTTCAATGCCCGCTTTTACCCATTGCGCGATCGTGCCTGAAGCACCAAAGTCAGAATCATCGGGGTGGGCATTTACAACGAGAACTCGCTTGATCTCACTATCGGCGATTGGTTCCATGTGTTTGCTCCCTTAAAGAATTCTGTCGCCGTAGCCTAATAGACTGCGCGCCATGAGCGGCGCTGAAATCACTAACGACCCATTAATTGCGGGTCTTAATCCGCAACAGAGCGCAGCCGTAATTCATGCAGGTGGGCCACTTCTGATTGTGGCTGGTGCCGGATCTGGCAAAACTCGAGTTCTAACTCGTCGAATCGCATATTTGATGGCAAGACGCAGTGCGACCCCGTATTCAATTCTGGCGATCACTTTCACCAATAAAGCAGCGGGTGAAATGAAGGAACGTGTAAAAGAGTTAGTTGGCCCAGTTGCACAATCAATGTGGGTTTCAACATTTCACTCGGCCTGTGTCCGAATATTGCGTCAAGAAGCGGCACGATTGGGCTACAGCAATTCTTTCTCAATTTATGATTCAGCTGACAGCTTGCGTTTAATTACAATCGTCTCTAAAGATTTAAATATTGACCCAAAGCGCTATCCACCACGCCAATTTCAATCAGTTATTAGCAATGCCAAGAATGAGTTATTGGGCCCAGCTGACTACCTAAATGCGGCAACTAATCAATTTCAAGAAGTAGTCGCAGATGTTTACTCGCTTTACCAGCGACGTTTGCAACAATCCAATGCGATGGATTTTGATGATCTAATTTTAAAAACCGTCGAAGTTCTGCAGCGTTTTCCAGAAGCAAAAGCGCGTTACCGTTCTCGTTTTCGCCATGTTTTAGTAGATGAGTATCAGGACACTAACCATGCGCAATATATTCTCGTTCGCGAATTAGTTGGCAGCGACCTCGAAGGCTTGCCGCCAGCTGAACTTTGTGTAGTAGGCGATGCTGACCAATCGATCTACGCTTTTCGTGGTGCCACCATCCGAAATATTATGCAGTTCGAACTTGATTATCCGAACGCGACCACAATTTTGCTCGAGCAAAATTATCGATCTACTCAAAATATTCTTAATGCGGCAAACGCGGTAATCACTAAAAATGAATCGCGCAAAGAGAAAAATCTTTGGTCACAAGCCGGCGAAGGATCACCACTAGTTGGCTATGTTGCCGAATCCGAACATGATGAAGCCGAATTCGTTAAAGATGAAATTCGCTCCTTAATGGATAAAGGTCTTTCAGCACCTGGCCAAACGGCAGTTTTCTATCGCACCAATGCCCAATCTCGCGTCTTTGAAGAAGTCTTCATGCGAGCGGCGCTTCCTTACAAAGTAGTTGGCGGGCTTCGCTTCTATGAACGTAAAGAAGTTAAGGATTTACTGGGCTACTTACGCGTTATTGCAAACCCCGAAGATGAAGTTTCATTGCGCCGAGTAATTAATTATCCAAAGCGCGGTATTGGCGATCGAGCACTTGAGATCCTCGAAGCTCACGCTAGCGCTCGTGGCTACTCGTTCTGGGGCGGGCTGCTAGCCGCATCCGATGCACCTGAAATTCCACCCAAAGCAGCCCAATCAATTAAGCAATTCACCGACATGATTAGTGCGCTGGCTGTATTAGTTGAAGCAAAAGTTCGTCCATCGGTAATTGTCGAAGCGGTCCTTGAACAATCTGGTTTGCTCACCGAGTTAGTGAATAGCACTGACCCACAAGATGAAGTGCGCGTTGAGAATCTAAAGGAACTTTTAGCGGTAGCCATGGAATATGAAGAGCGCCCATTTGAAGAATTAACCGAAGATGAAGAAATTTCACTATCTGGGTTTCTAGAGAAAGTTTCCTTAGTTGCAGATTCAGATCAAATCCCTGAAGGCGAAGATCATGGCGGCGTCGTAACCTTAATGACACTTCACACCGCTAAAGGTTTAGAATTTCCAACAGTGTTTTTAACTGGAATGGAAGATGGCATATTTCCGCACTCGCGAACTTTGGGTGAGAAAGATGAAATTGAAGAAGAACGTCGCTTGGCATACGTTGGTTTAACTCGTGCGCAAGAACGACTTTATATTTCGCGGGCCGAATATCGATCTTCTTGGGGCGCGCCTAATTACAACCCGCCTTCGAGATTTCTCGATGAGATACCTGCCGATGTAATTGAGTGGCGTAATCACAGCGTTATATCTCCGTCATTGATTCGTAAACCTCGAGTTGCAACTGCGCCACCACCTCGGGCAACCGGCCGTAAAGCGCCATCTGGAATTACGTTGGCAATTGGCGATCGTGTGTCACATGACACATTTGGTTTAGGCACTGTTGTCGGCACCGCCGGCGAAGGTGATAAGAGCGAGGCCACAATCAACTTCGGCCAATATGGCGATAAGCGTTTGCTCTTGCGCTATGCACCTGTCGAGAAGCTCTAGTATTAGCCAGGTTTCATGCGGCGTTCGCGCTCTTAAGCAAACAAGGAAAGCGGTTAACTAGTGGATCTTTACGAATACCAAGCTCGCGATCTCTTTGAAAAGCATGGTGTACCTGTATTGCCAGCTGCGATCGCAACAACGGCTGATGAAGCCGAAGCGGCAGCGGTAAAAGTTGGCGGCAAAGTTGTCGTAAAAGCTCAGGTAAAAGTTGGTGGCCGCGGAAAAGCGGGCGGTGTTAAGTTGGCAGTTGATCCAGCAGATGCTCGCGAAAAAGCTAGCGCAATTTTGGGCATGGACATTAAAGGTCATGAAGTTCGCACAGTAATGATTGCTGCAGCAGCGCCAATTGAATCGGAGTATTACTTAGCAATTTTGCTCGATCGCTCAAACCGCACCTTCTTAGTTATGGCTTCGGTTGCCGGCGGCATGGAGATTGAAGAAGTTGCACATACTGCTCCCGAGAAGTTGGCAAAGATTCCAGTAGATTCAAATGTTGGAATTGATTTAGTTCGCGCAACCGAAATTATTGCAGCCGCTAAATTCCCAGCCGATGTTGCTGATCAAGTTTCGGCAGTATTGGTAAAGCTCTGGGAAACTTTCGTCTCAGAGGATGCCACCCTGGTTGAAGTCAACCCACTAGTTAAAACTTCCGATGGCAAAATCATCGCGCTCGATGGCAAAGTAACTCTTGATGATAATGCTGGTTTCCGTCATCCAGATCATGAAGCACTAGTTGATCAAGCAGCCGAGAACGCACTTGAGGCAGCCGCTAAAGCTAAGAATTTAAATTATGTAAAACTCGAAGGACAAGTTGGCATCATTGGTAACGGCGCCGGTCTAGTAATGAGCACACTCGATGTTGTTGCCTACGCCGGTGAAAAATTCGGTGGTGTCCGCCCCGCAAACTTCTTAGATATTGGTGGCGGTGCCTCAGCTCAAGTTATGGCTGATGGACTATCTATTATTTTGGGCGATAAAGATGTTAAAAGCGTTTTTGTAAATGTATTCGGTGGCATCACCGCGTGCGATGCGGTAGCAAATGGCATCGTGCAAGCCCTTGAATTACTAGGCGCACAGGCTACTAAGCCAATCGTGGTTCGCCTCGACGGCAACAACGTAGTTGAAGGCCGCGCAATTTTGACAGCTGCAGCACACCCGCTGGTTGAACAGCTAGACACTATGGATGGAGCTGCAAATCGTGCAGCAGAATTGGCGGCTAAGTAAATGTCGATCTTCATTAACGCTGATTCAAAAATAATTGTTCAGGGTATGACTGGTTCTGAAGGAACCAAACACACTCGTCGCATGTTGGCATCAGGTTCTAACGTAGTTGGTGGCGTAACTCCTGGAAAAGGTGGCCAAAGTGTTGAGATCGATGGTCACAACTTGCCGGTCTTTAACACTGTGGGCGAAGCAATGGCAGCAACTGGTGCAAATGTTTCAGTTGTATTCGTACCGCCTAAATTTGCAAAAGCTGCAGTAGTAGATGCAATTGATGCTGCTATGCCATTAGTAGTTGTAATCACTGAAGGTATTCC
>CAZFZK010000025.1:0-5708 GCA_964523605.1 uncultured Candidatus Planktophila sp.
AATCATGGGCTGAGCCTACTACGACCCTGCGAGTAGTTTCTTAAAGGCTGCTTCATCGATAATCGTGACGCCAAGCTCTTCAGCTTTGGTCAACTTTGAACCAGGTTCAGCGCCCAACAAAAGATAATTGGTTTTCTTAGAGACTGATGAAGAGGCTTTGCCGCCATGAGCCGTAATGGTTTCGGCGATGCCATCGCGGGTAAAGGATTCCAGCCCGCCTGTAACGACAAAGGTAAGTCCGGCCAAGGTTTGTGGCGCAGTATTTGTATCTACAAAATGGACTGTGACCCCGGCTGCAGTCCAGCGCTCAACAATTCGCTTATGCCAATCAACAGCAAACCACTCTGAAATCGCCTCAGCCATAGTTGCGCCAACACCATCGATAGCGGCAATTTCTTCAACTGACGCAGTTGCTAATTTCTCGAGCGATCCGAATTCGGTAGCAAGAGCTTGAGCAGAAGTTGGCCCAACGTGGCGAATAGATAATGCCACAATGGTTCGCCACAGCGGGCGAGTTTTGGCAACTTCAAGTGCACTCATTAACTTATCTACGTTAGCAGCTGGTTGACCATCTTTTTTGGTAAAGAAACTCGACTTAACTAATTTAGCCGGAGTTAGATCAAAAAGTTCAGATTCATCTTCGAGGATTTTCTCGGAAAGTAGCGCAGTTGCTGCTTCGTAACCGAGCACATCAATATCTAGAGCAGCTCGGGATGCAATGTAATAAATTCGCTCACGTAATTGAGCTGGGCAAGATCTGGTATTTGGGCAACGGATATCAATATCGCCTTCGGTAATTGCTCGAAGCTCGCTGCCGCAGTCTGGGCAATTAGTTGGCATTACAAATGCTCGCTCGCTGCCATCGCGGCGTTCAACAACTGGAGCCAGTACTTCAGGAATTACATCGCCTGCTTTGCGAATAATCACGGTATCGCCAATCAGAATGCCTTTACGAATTACTTCCTGAGCATTATGTAACGTGGCATTAGTGACGGTAGAGCCTGCAACTTTAACTGGTTCCATAAAAGCAAATGGGGTAACTCGGCCAGTGCGACCAACACTTACCTTGATATCTAACAACTTAGTAGTGACTTCTTCGGGCGGATACTTAAACGCAATTGCCCACTTCGGTGCGCGTGAGGTGAAACCTAACTTTTCTTGCGCTGCAATCTCATCTACTTTAATTACAACGCCATCAATTTCATGCTCTACATCGTGGCGATGAGCCTCGTAATAACCAATAAAATCAGTTACTTCAGAGCGCTTTGAGCAAACCTTAAAGCGAGCACTTGTTGGCAGCCCTAACTCTTTCAATAACTTGTAAGCCTGGCTTTGAGCTGAAAATTCAATTCCGGTTCGAGCGCCAATTCCATGCACAACAACATCAAGTGGTCGGCTCGCGGTAACTCGAGGATCTTTCTGACGTAATGAACCTGCAGCCCCGTTGCGTGGATTAGCAAATAAAGGTTTGCCAGCTTCTTCTAGCGCTTCGTTCATCTCATTGAACTGAGCAATTGGAAAGAAAACTTCACCACGAACCTCAATTAGCTCTGGAATATTCTTCCCAGTTAAGTTGTGAGGTAAAGACTTGATGGTTTTAACATTTAATGTGACATCTTCGCCGGTTGTACCATTGCCGCGAGTCAGAGCTCTAGTCAGCTGACCGTTTTCAAATTTAAGATTAATCGCCAAGCCATCAACTTTAATTTCGCATAAGTATTTTGGGTTTGCTATTTCTTTCTCAACCCGATCAAACCAGGCACTTAACTCATCAAGATCAAAGACGTTATCAAGGCTCATCATCTTTTCGAGGTGATCATGCTGTTCAAATTGAGTTGAGAATCCACCGCCTACATGCAACGTTGGCGAATCTGGTTCTTTGAGTTCTGGGTGTTTAGCTTCGAGCGCTTCGAGTTCTTTTAATAATTTATCGAACTCGGCATCAGTAATAGTTGGATCATCTAGTACGTAATATCGAAACTGATGATCGCGAATCTGTGCCGATAGTTCAACTATGCGATGGCGCGCAGCGTTACTCATGACAATTACTCGGTCTGACAAATCGTGGCCGAACCAACAACCCGATCGCCATCGTAGATAACCATTGCTTGTCCAGTTGCTAGCCCTAATAAAGGTTCATCTAGCTCGGCAATTAGGTTATTGCCATCAAAGTAATAGGTGCAATCAAGGGCGATTCCGTGCGCTCGAATCTGCACAAAACCACGCTTTTTCTCATTAGTTACATCGGGTCCGCACCAGATTGCGCGTTCGCCCCAAATCTTCGAAATTGCCAGTTCCTCGCGAGAGCCAACAACCACGGTATTTGTAACTGGTTCGATTTTGAGAACAAAACGAGGTGAACCATCGGCAGTTGGAACAGTTAGCCCTAAACCTTTTCGTTGCCCGATTGTGTAGGTGTAGGCACCTTTATGTTCGCCTATTTTCTTGCCATCTTGATCAACGATTGGGCCAACTTCACTACCTAAGCGATCGTGTAACCAACTGGCATTATCGCCTGAAGGCACAAAACAAATATCGTGACTATCCGGTTTTTGCGCAACAGCTAAGCCACGTGCTTCGGCTTCTTTACGAATATCAATTTTCTCGGTATCGCCTAACGGGAATATGGCACCAGCAATTTGTTCGCGAGTTAATACGGCTAAGACATACGACTGATCTTTTGAAATATCGATTGCGCGATGCAATGTCTTACCATTTTCAGATTCACGTGTGTTGGCATAGTGCCCAGTTACAACGCCATCGAATCCCATTGCACGGGCTCGATCTAAAACTGCGGCAAATTTAATTTTCTCGTTGCAACGCAAACATGGGTTTGGTGTGCGACCAGCTGAATATTCCGATAAGAAATTCTCAACTACGCCATCATGAAACTCTTGCGCCATGTCCCAGATGTAAAACGGAATACCGATAACATCGGCAGCACGACGAGCATCATGCGAATCTTCGATAGTGCAACATCCGCGCGCACCTGAACGATATTTCTGTGGGTTAGCTGCAAGTGCTAAGTGCACGCCAATAACATCGTGCCCAGCTTCGACTGCGCGGGCAGCAGCAACTGCTGAATCAACGCCACCGCTCATGGCTGCAATTAACTTCATGAAGCTACCGCCGCTCTCCCACGCTGAATTACACCTGGTAGTACTGACAGCACGTAGTCCACATCGGCGGGCGTATTACTAGGTCCGAACGAGAAACGTAGCGAAGATTGTGCGGAAATATCGTCATGACCCATCGCCATCAAAACATGACTTGGTCGATGAACGCCTGCACTGCATGCCGAACCAGTAGAACACGAAACCTTCTCGCTATCTAAAAGCAATAGCAATGTGTCACTTTCGGTGCGCGGGAAAGTGATGTTTACAATTCCGGGCAAGCGTTCGGCTTCGCCACCATTTACAAAAGCATCGGGAATTTGCTCAACTACACGCTGGGCAAAATCGTCACGCAACTTTGCAATATTGGCTGCGTCGTAACTTTTAGCGCTAACGGCGGCAGCAAATGCCACGATTGCAGGTGCGTTAAGTGTGCCGCTTCGAATTTCACGTTCTTGCCCGCCGCCATGCAATAGAGCTGGAATCTCAACAGCACGGCGCAGAATTAGAACCCCAATGCCAAGTGGGCCGCCAATTTTGTGTGCACTAAGAGTCATTGCAAATAGACCCAGCTCTTTGTAGTTCAATGCAACTTTTCCAAAACTTTGCACCGCATCAGAATGCACCGGAATATCGCCAGCCAGTTTTACAACTTCGGCGATTGGTTGAAGAACACCAGTTTCATTATTGGAATGCATCACTGAAATTACTGCGATCTCGTCGCCTCGTTTCGCAATTAATTCCGTTAAGAATTCAAGATCTACTACCCCAGAAGTTTTTACCGGTAATTCAATTACTTCAGCGCCTTCATGTTCAACTAGCCACTTAGCTGGATCCAAAATTGCGTGATGCTCGATTGCCGAAATAACCACAACATTGCGACCATTCTTGCGGCCCAACCAGTACAGCCCCTTAAGTGCGATGTTATTTGCTTCGGTACCTGATGCGGTAAAAATTATTTCGCTAGAAAGGCAGCCTGCTGCCTTAGCTATTGATTCGCGAGCATCTTCTAGATCTTTGCGAGTCGCACGACCTTGCGTATGCAGACTTGAAGGATTGCCTAACTTGGCAGCTTGCTCGGTAAATGCAGATAGCGCATCGGCCAAAATCGGCGTAGTTGCCGCATGATCGAGATAGACGCTATTCATGCGGATAAGTCTAGGACTTTTGCGCAGTAACACCTTGCGTAGCTTGAGGCAGGACCGCAAATAGGTCGCCCACTACGCCGAAATCAGCCAAATCAAAGATTGGTGCCTCGGGATCTTTATTTACTACCGCAATCGTCTTGCTGGTCTGCATGCCAGCGCGATGTTGAATTGCACCTGAAATTCCGCATGCAACATAAAGTTGTGGGCTAACAGTTTTACCTGTCTGGCCAACTTGATGAGAATGTGGATACCAACCAGCATCTGTCGCCGCACGTGATGCACCAACTGCGGCACCGAGTGAATCTGCAAAACCTTCAACTGCGGCGAAGTCTCCATTGGTACCGCGACCACCAGAGACCACAATCTGCGCTTCAGTAAGTTCTGGTCGACCACCTTTAACAGGGGGTGTCGATGAAGTTGTAGTTGCCAACTTAGCAGCATCAGATATTGTAAGTGAAAGGTTTTCAACTACAGGTGCTGAATCTGAAAGATCGGCTTCAATTGAATTTGGGCGGACCGTAATTATTGATACACCTTTGGAAACTTTAGAATGCACAGTTGTTGAGCCACCGAAAACTAATTGTGTGGCAGTTAAATCCGCAGCCACATCAACGGCATCGGTAATGATTCCAGAATCTGTTGCGACCGCTACGCGACCGGCAACTTCTTTGCCATAAGCATGTGATGCCACAAGTAGAGCAGTTGGTGACTTCTGCGTAATGATTTGCGCAATCGCATCTGCAGCTGCGGCAACACCATGTGTCGCAAAATCAGCAGATTCAACTACTAATACATTAGCAATCGGTCCTTGCTTTACTGATCCAGCAAGTGTGCTGCCCGCACCTGGTGCAGCTAAAACAATTGCGGTGACACTGGAATTACGTGCTGCAGCAGTGGCTAGTTCGGCGGTGGTTTTTGTGCACTTATCGCCAGCAAAATCGGCAAGTATAAATATCTGGCTCATATGAATTTCTTCTCTGTTAGGAATTTAACTAAATCGTTTCCACCGTTACCTTCATCGGTGACTTTAACGCCAGCAGCGCGAGGTGGACGTGGTGCTGAATCGGCAACTAATGACCAAGCAGGTTCAGCTGAAACACCAACAGCGGCAAGATCTCGACTATCTATAGTTTTCTTCTTCGCAGCCATGATGCCCTTAAATGATGGATAACGCGGTTCATTAATCTTTTCGACCACGCTAACTACGGCAGGCAGCTTTGCATTAATTGCATCAACGCCAGCTTCAGTAGTTCGAGTAATCGAAACTGTATTTGCTGCAGGATCAACTGAAACCATCGATGCAAAAGTTAATTGCGCCCAGCCTAATCGTTGCGCCAACATCGCAGGCACCACACTCATGCGCGCATCAGTAGATTCAGTTCCACAGATAACTAAATCAAAACCACCATTTTTAATAACTTCAGCTAAAACTTTAGAAGTTGCAAGT